>NZ_CP138988.1:2727500-3027500 GCF_044594215.1 Olleya sp. R77988
TGGCATTGCAGAAACACCTCCATAGCCTTGCTTTTTATGATTAAAATAATATAGTTTATCTGTTCCGTCTGAAGGTATAAATACGCTATAACTTAAACTGGTACGCTCTTCTCCTACTGGTTCTAGCCCAAACCAATGGTACAATCCACTATAGGCTTCAACTTTATTATCTGAAAAATCAAAATCTGTAACAAATGGTTGTTGGTTTTGATCTTTAGGCATTAAAGGTATTTTTACTGCTGTCTCCATATTCCATGGTAATGGATCACTAAAACCACCTAAAAACTTTAAAGATTCTGCTTGAAGTTGTGATACTTTTTCAGATAATGTATTTTGTCTTGTTAAATACGGGAAATTTTTCATCTCTTCTGGAGCAATAAATGTTCCTTTACCAATAGTTACACGTTCTACATAATCATTAAAATCGTGTGCGCCATTATCTATTACCATCACACCTCCAAAACTTGGATAAGGAAAGAAAAAGCCTTTCCATTTTATTAAGCTAACGACTTCAACCCATTGACCTTCGTCGTTTTTCATGTAAAACGTATCGCTTGGCTCATAATTAAATAACATCCAAGGATTAAAACGTTGTACTACTGCATTATATGTGTTACGACTAAACTTTAAAGATTCTCCAATAGAAAATGTTGCTGGTATCCTATTCTCGTTTGAAAAACGAGGAAATGGTGTTGTACTTGACACTGCAAAAATTTCTTCAGTATTATCGCTTATTCCTTGCCAAACGTACTTTTCTGTTGGCTGAATAGCCATAGTCCATTTGTTTTCATCTTCAATTCTTACTAAATGTGGCAAAGAGACATCCTTTGTTTCTCCCACACTTTCATTAGCCATAGAAAAAATATTACGAAGTGGTTGGATACGTTCGTTTTGTGTTAAAGGCAATTCATTAATTTCAACTTTATTTAAATCCTGAAAAACATTATAAGTTTTCATATACTCATACATTTTTTGTTGCCAACCAATAAAATATAAGGCTCCAAAAAAGATTAATAAAAGCGCTAAAATCCCTAAACGTTTTCCTGTTGATGTAGACTTTCTAAACGTTTTAAGCCCAAAAAACAATATAATTCCGCTTAGCAGTATAATAAAAATGTATTTACGCAAAAACAGTAAGAACGGTTGATAATCGTCTCTTAAAAAAAACAGTAATGCTATTAAAATTATAGCTAAAATGATGACAATAGTCTTTTGCTTTCCTCCTTTACTCCAATAATTTTTTATCATGATATCTTTTTGTTAGCTACTGCCTATTTAAAACAAATAACTATATAATTTTTTTAACTTTTTTTTGAAACAAATTACATCAACCCTTTATCCTTCAATCTATCTCTTGCGCTTTTTTCTTGTACTTTAGGCTCTTCTTTTATTTCGGTTTTAATTTTTTTAATAACCTTTTCTTCTTTATGAGTTAAATCATTTAAAAACTCTTTTCCTTTATTTAATCCTTCTTTAACTACATCTTCTAAGGATTCTGATTGCTCTTCAATAACTTCTCCAGATTTTAAAACAATAGTTGCCAAATAGGTACCTATTAAAGTCCCGAAAATTGCTGAAGCAAAAGCTGAAATTCCATAATAATTTCCAAAAATATCTATTGGTGTCAAAAACTGAAGTATTAATCCGGCTATTAAAAATATAATAGCAACATAGACTAATCTTGGTAAAAACTCTTGTTTATAAATAAAACCTTTTTTTTCCGATGGCTTCATTTGCAACTCTTTACTATTGAATACCTTATTGAAAAAACGGTATAATCCATTACTTTTAGACTCTGTCCAATACATGAATATTCCAAAAAGTATTGCCCCAATAAATATGATGATTTCTAAGCCCATAAGTTTTTTTTTAATAAGTAGTAAAGTTATAAGAATTGTTACAAGTAAACAAACATTAATTATTGTAGTTACTTAATCTTAAAAATACAACTCTTAATCCTATTTATAGTATAATGTTTTAGTATAATCATAATACAACTTATATTTAAGTGCTATTAATTATACTTATATTATATGAAATTTAAATTACTGACACTAGTCCTTTTTACAAATTTATTTTTATTACAAGCCCAAGAAGGTGATGGACAATTAAAAATCGCTGATGAATTTAATGTAAACTTCTCATCTAACGCTGATTATAATACAAACAATACTGGAATTGTTTATGAAAAAGAGTTTAGATCAAATGGATCTGGATATGTAAAAGTTCATTTTACAAATTTTGATTTAAAACCTGGTGATTATGTTAGAGTTTATAGTCCAAAGACTTTTGATGAAATTATTTACTCAAATCAAGGAAAAATTGTAGGGTTACAAAACGAGATGATAAGTGAATTTTGGTCAAGAACCATATGGAGTGACCATATTAAAATAGAGCTTCATAGCAACCAAATAAACAATACTCATTATGGATTTGATATAGATATTGTAGCTTATGGTTATAGTCTTGACAAGATAAATGAAGCTTTTCAAAATATAGAACTTGATACTGAATCTATTTGTAGTGTTGATGATAAAGAAGCTATTGTATGTTATGACGGAACAGAAATGGGTAGAAAAGCTACAGCTGTTTGTAGACTTTTAATTGGTGGAAGTGGACTTTGTACTGGATGGCTATTAGGATGTGATGGAAATGTTATGACAAATAATCATTGTATTGGTTCTGCTGCAGATGCTCAAAACACAGAATTTTTATTTAATTATCAATATGATTCTTGCACTGGAACAACTGATGCCATATCAGATTTAGTAGCAACATCATCCACATTTATTCAAACTGATGCCTCTTTAGATTTTACTCTAGTTTTATTACCAGTAAATCCAGTGCCAACTTATGGTTATTTAAGTTTATCGTCTGCACCTCCTGTTTTAGATGAAAGAATTTATATCCCACAACATCCAGGTGGTCGCAGAAAGGAAATTGCAGTAAATACTGATAGTAATGGAGATGCAAATGGGTTTGCTAAAATAACAAATGAAGGTGTTTTACCAAATCGTGTAGAATACCATTGTGATACAGAAGGAGGTAGTTCTGGTTCTCCTGTTTTACGTTATTCTGATAATTTAGTAGTTGCTATTCATAATACTGGTGGTTGTCCAAATGGATCAAATGGACGAAGTGATAACCTTATTGCTGCAATTGGAGCAAATATGCCAAATTGTGGTGTTGATGATCCAAATCCAGAAGCGCCTTCAATTACCTTTAGTAATGCTGGTGGGACTTTAAACGAAAATACAGGTTGTGATTTTCAAGATGTTGATTTTACATTAAGAATTGCTTTAGCGCCTTCTAATAATGCAGATGTTACCATTTCATTTTCAGGTACAGCAACTAATAATGTAGACTTTGAATTAATTACACCAAATACTGTAACCTTTTTAGCTGGGCAAACAGCAAACAAAACTGGTACATTAAGAATTTATAACGATGCTTTTATAGAAAGTGAAGAAACTATAACTTTAGATTTAGCGCTAAATGCTAATAATGGAGATGCCCAATTAGGCTTTCAAGACACATACACAATAACTATAAAAGATGATGATTATGACCCTTCTGTTGGAAATCAGATTAATTTTGCGTCTGATGATTTTGAAGGAACTTTATCTAATTGGACAGTAACAGGTAACGGAACTCCATCTTTTGCTATAGGAAATACAACTTCAGCAAGTTCGACCTCTTGGAGTGCAGCAGGAAATACTACAAATTTTGCATTTATTAATGATGATGCATGTAATTGCACAATGGATAATGAACGCTTAATGTATAATACAGCTTTTGACTTATCATCAGTAAGTACAGCTAGTATGTCTTTTGATATCATTCATACAGATAGTAACAATCAATATGCTTCTGACACTTTTGCACAAGTATCAACTGATAGTGGTTTTACTTGGCAAAATGTTGGAAATGAATTTATTTCTTACAGTTCTTGGTCTAATTTAAGTATTGATCTGACAGCTTATGCTGGAGAACCAAATGTTATGGTTTCAATTTTATATAGTGACTTAGGAAATTGGGCTTATGGATTAGCAATAGATAATTTTTCTGTTGATGGAAATGGAGACTCACTAATACAAACTGCTATAAATGATGGCAGTACTAATGCTGTTCTTCCTTTAGCAAGTGCTGGATTGATTTACGCTTATGATACTGGAAATGGAAGTATTATGGCAAACATTGAAAACAACGATGGTTTTGATTATGATTGTATTGATGTTTCTGTATCAAGATCTGGTACTAGCGCACAAGCTTTTCAAGGAAATTCTGGCTCTTTATCTGCTATGGATAAACAATTTACTATTACAACAACACAAACTACTCAAACTGGTAATAATACAATAACATTTTATTTTACTGAAGCTGAAATTGCTGGTTGGGAAACCGCTGTATCTAATGCTGGAGGTGCTTTTACTAGAAACGATATTGTTGTACACAGAGAATCGACTTCTGGGACTACTGAAGCTATTACTCCTACTATAGGAAACTATAATGGAGGTGTTATACTTACTGCAAATTTTACTGGTATTGATGGTCTCTTTAGTTTTGCTGCAGACCCAACATTATCATTAAGTAACTTTGATTCAAATTCATTTGTATTATACCCTAATCCTGCAAGTGATATTTTAATGATTGAAGCAAAACAATCTATCAAATCTGTTTCAATTTATGATATTAATGGAAGATTAATTAACAGTGTTAGTCTTGATAACTCAAAATTTAAACATCAATTAAATGTTAGTCAATTATCTCTAGGCTTATACTTTATTGAAATTGAATCTAAATCTTCTAAATCTGTTAAGAAGTTTATAAAACGATAAATACATTATAATTTTAAAATAAAAAATCCAGATGATAGTATCTGGATTTTTTATTAAATATTGTTGCTTATAGTCTCGATTACCCAATCTTTATAAGAATCGTCCCAAGTATTATACAGTCTATAAAACTCTTCTTTATCATACCAATACAAAAACAAAACATCTTTTGGAGACACATTTATTAATAGCTTCCAAATTAAATCTTGATGTTTTGCTGTTAAAGAAGAATGTGGTTCATGCAAAGCATTAAACATATTTTTGTCTACAATGTCTGCTATTTTAAACTGATTACTCATTTCTAACTTTTGCAAATACAACTCGACACCCATAACACGCTTTCTGGTATCAATATCTAGTTTGTTTAAATAACTTTTAAACAACACTTCATCACTTAAAATATCTTTTAATGGATGCTGAGTATCTTTTAAAGACATCGCAAACTCCACACTTTTAATACGTTGATATCTACTAGTATTTAATGCTGCTTCTAAATCATACTCTATTATAACATGATCCCTAAGTTTTTCCATTAATTCTGGCTGTTCTATATGAAAGATAATAACATCATGTGTTGTGTCCTTAATAGCTTCTTTATACCATTTAAGATTTTCAAAAACAATAATAGGCGAAATAAAATCGCGTAACAGATAAACACCTCCAAAAGACTTGGTGTAAAACGAATCTGTTTGATGTTGTAAGCTATGCAAACTTAAATCGCGACCTCTTAAATCTCCATACGTTTTTGCTGATTCTAAGATTTGAGCATGCAAGTCTTCATCAATAAAATTATTACCTTCTTTAAACGTATTTATTAATTTTTGCTGGTCTTTTTGAATCTGATCTAAATTATCTATTAGATGAAATTTAATATAAATTTTATTGTATTTTAAAACATCTAGAGGCTCGTAAAACGCATCAATATCTTGATCAAAATCAATACAAATTGCAGAGTCTCTGGTTATATCATTAATCTTTTCTCCATGTACCTGAAAGACTTGCTTCATCATCTCTCTATCAAAACTATGAAATGGAGAATACACAGGTTTTCCTTTTTGTAAAGGCGAAATAATAATAGCATGTGGATTAGCTTCGCCATTATTTAAATACATGGTAGACCCTTTTTCTTGTGCTATTTCTGGACTATATCCAATTCCGTCTATATTAAACTCTTTTAACTTAGTAGGTGCAAAACCAAGTTTTTTTAAGCATTGATTATAACGCTCGACTAATTTTCCACTTATTGGAATGAGCTCGCTTCTATATAGATTTGCTTGTTTTAATTTTTGCATCTTGTTTCCGCAAAAGCGGTATACTTTATTATTTTACTTTAATTTACCCACAGAAAATTTACTCTTCCTTTAAATTTTTAATCAATTTTATATTACCATCAATTGGAGCTATAGCAACTTCTTTTTCATCCTTGGTAATATAAAACACATACAAACTATTTTTACCTAACATTTTAATGTTTTGGGTTTCTCCATCTTCAAAAATTAACTGGTGTGTTAATTTAAAATCACCATTTTGAATTTTATCTCTTGTTTTTCCTCCTCGTCCAATTCCAAATCCAATAAATCCACCAAAAATGCAAAGTGCAATCATTACAACAACTAAGCCTTTAATACCTTCTTTAAGTGCTTTTATAGTTTTTTCTAATTTTTCTTTCTTTTTACCAGATTGATATTTTTCTTTTTTTCGTAACCAAACATAATATTTAGGTATAAACCTAGCATATAGAAAAGCAAATACAACACACATTACAACACCAATCAATAATTTTAAATCACCTGTTAAAACAGCAATTGGACTAATTAAGACATCTAAAATTGACGAGTATTCTAAAATATTGATACCTAAAAATTTATAGTATATAGTTTGATAAAACACACCTAAAATCAATAAAAAGACATATCCAATAGATAAGTAATCTTGTATTCCAAGATTAGATTCTTTTTTAATTATTACTTCTTCTTTGGTTTGCTCTTCCATATTAAAAATTATCCTAGATATAATTTGATGCTTTTATTTTCCAAACTGCTCTCTAGCTTTAGTTTCGATATTTAATTGGCTAATTCTTGCATCAACTTTACGCTTAAAGTCCGTATCTGCAATGGTTGCAACGTTATCTAAATAACGCACTACTTCTTGTCGCCTAATGTCTGAAAAGTCTAAGCCTTTCATATTTGCACGCATTAACTCTTGTAACATTCCGTATTTAGTATCGTAATCTTTTTTGAAATACGTTTCTGGATTTTCAAACCAATCTGGTTCTAAATCAAAATCTGTTAAACGTAATGACACTGCTTTTTGTATGTTACGCACATCACGAGATGAGAAGAAAGGAAATATCTTCTGAATCTCTGTATACAAATGTGCATAAAACATATGCTCTGTATCCTTATGTTTTTGTTCAACTCTTTCAAAAGTTTCTAATACACGTTGTTCTGTTGGGTTATCTATTTTTTCTAAAATATCACCTAAATTTTTAGCGACTTGCTGTGCATCTAAATAATTATAATCGTTAGGACTACTCATGTTAACAAAATCTGGCATTGTCTTATCTAACTTTCTCCACCATAAATGATCTTGGTCAATAAAATCATGTTCGTTACGTGCTCCATCAATTTTAAAACGACCTTGTACACGAGAGATAACTGCTTTATCTAACATTTCTGGTAAATTAGTAAATAACCCAATCGAGCTATTACCATAATTTACAGCATAAGCACCTTCTGTATAACGTAAAAACACACCAATTACCTCTTTTACACCAGCTGACACACCTTGTGTGGTACGTTCTTGCAGATTGTTTTCTGCATCATCAATTGGTGCAAAAATTAATTTTGTTGGATCCTGTAATGGTTTCATCCACTCTACCATCTTCTCTGCAGAACCTCCTTGAAACGTACTTATTAACGTGTCAGGCATTGGGTGAAATAAAAATGGTATATCTAAATTATCACTATGTTCTTTTAATCTAGTTGCAATTGCAGCAATTAACATACTTTTACCAGTACCTGGAATACCATAACCCATAAAAACTGGCATAAAACCACCTAGTTCTTGAAACGGATTTTTCTTAGCTTCAAAGTCGTAACTTAACATACGCTCTGTTAAACGACGTGCAAAATGCTTAGCATCTCTGTTACCTACAATCTGCTCGAACTGTATTTTATTAAACTCGACACTTTTTGCAGTTCCTGCAAATACGTTATCCCAACCAGAAACAGCAAACTCGCTGTTTTCTAGTTTATAAGTTCTGTCTTCTATACTTGCTGTATATTCTAAACTACTTTTACGTAGTTGAATCTCGTCTATTAACGCTTCAAAATAGACTACAGTAAAATCTGTTACATCTTTATCGCTTTTAATAATATCTGGATGTCCTAAATATTTGTCATAATAGAATAATGCACAAGAAATTCCTTTTAAAGGAGATAATAAGGATACTTCTGGAATACCTGCAAACTTCTGCTTCATTACAGATAAATCGTCTGAAGCATATGGTTTAATATTATGTAAAATATTATACGCAGTAGCAAATAACATAAATGCTGTTGCTGTTTGCATTTTGCTTTCATACTCACGCTTTCCACTAGTATCTAAAGCGGATTTGTTTTCGTTTAAAGTTGATAAACCTGAGGCGTCATAATAACTGTCTTTTATCCAAATACCCAAAGCTAATCCTTCCTGAACTGCATATAAGGTTTGATTTAACTTTACTGGTATTGCTATGGAATCTGGCAACAAACGCTTTTTAAGCTCTAAAATAGTTTTTGAAACCGAAGTAACATCAACACTACTTCCATTATTAGCTCTTGATAGGTACAGTAAAATAGACTCGTCTTTTGCGTCTTTGTCTTTGTTTTTTGCTCGTGCACCTTGTGTCCACTGGATACTTTTAATGTATGAGGTTGCTTCTTCACGAAGCATATCAAGCTGGTTTTGTTTTATTGGGAATGTTGAATTGTGTTCCATATTTTTTAGTCTTCAGTCTCAGTCTCAGTAAACAGTGTTTACTCTAGCTGAAACTTTTTTAATGTTATTTTATTCAAAATCGCATTACTGAAAAACTGCAAACTGCGACTGTAAACTAATTTATATTTTATCAATTTTTAAATCCGAAACTTCAAAAGGTGGTTTTGCCAGCTTATTCATTATTTCAGGGTTTTTATTGTATAGTAATTGTATGACTCTGTGTGGTGCAAACACATATCCTTGTTTGATTGGTGCACTCCAATTTTGAAGCGTTTGTTTGCTAAAAAAACCACCTTCTGTAAAGGTGCTTCCAGAAAACACTTCGTGTATTTTAAATGACAAGGCGTAAGCTTCTAAAGGAATTTCTTTTTTAGAAATAGCTTCTAGAATGGTATGTGTTAAATCGTTATCATCTTTTGCAAACACATTATGAAACGCTCCTATGTCTATACGTTTTAATGATTTTGGTAATACATTTTTTAATTTTCTATCAATACCATAAGCCATAGTATCCATATTCATTTTACGATCTGCTACTGTTTTAAGCGTATCATAAATATCCTCCTTTTCTTTTAATGGGTCTTTTCCATCATAATCAAAATACATAAAACAGACAAAGGGTCTGTTTAATGACACATCATAAAAACTCCAACTAGTCATATATTGTGCTTGACTACCTTCTGGTGCTTTTATTATTTTGCCTTGCACAAAACGATTGAAAATATATTTTTGTTGTACTGATGTATAATAAACTATTGATGCTGCTTGAAACAGTTTATCCCGATTAACAGGTTGCTTTTTGCGTAATAATTGGTCTAAAAATTCGTCCTGTAATACTGATGTGTCTTTAAACTTTTTTAAATGACTATCGCGTAATGACAAGTCGTTGTAGAGATATCTAAATTCTAAATAATTAGGAAATCCTAAGTCTGTAACATCTACTTTCATGTTGTCTTCTTCGTCATACATGTACTTGATACGCATGGCTTCTATTGAATACAATAACAAATCGCAGTATTGCTTAAAAAACACCACTTCTTGCTTGGTACATAGTCCATTTTGTTGGACACCAACAATCAATTCTTTTAAAGCAAAGTCTACCTTTTTGTGATAAAACACATATTGCTCTTTACTATCTAAAATAGCAGAATCTAAAGGTGTTACGATGTGGTTTAGTGACATTGTTTAAGTAAATGTTTTTTTGTGGTTAGTTACCACGAATTTACAAATTATTATAAATTATATTTTTCTTTACAGATGTGTTTTGTGACTGTCTCAACTTTACCGTTTTCCTTTTTTATTACATCTTCTACGATATAACATTCTTTATGATCGTTTGCAAAATAAATAAAACCTATTACTACTATTGAAAGTAATAGTATTGAATATGTTATATTTTTTTTCATTTTGGTCTCGAGTAAGTACTTGAGTAAGTGCGTTAAGGATTGAACGGTCTGTCTGAGCTCCTCGCAGAGAGCGAGTAGTGAAAGCCTGACCTACTTTTGCCATTAAAAGCAAAAGTAGGAAACGCCCAAATTATATTATCCTAGTAAATCGTCATTACCACTTTCTGGTTCTGGTTTTCCTGCTGGATTACCATCTCCTGAAGGTGCACTTCCGTCTGCTTTATAATAGTCTTCAAAAATCTCTTTCATATCAATACCATAACGGTCTGCAAAGTTTTTTTGGATAGACTTATCTTTTTCTCTAATTTCTTGTAATGCTTCTGCATAACTACCATAAACACCTTGCATAACCTTTTCGTGTACTGGAATGTTATCCATCATTTCTTGACGTGCTTTAGCACTTGCTGTATGCATTGCTGCTAGAGTCTCGCCAATATGTTCGTCTGTTTTTACTCCTAAATGCTCTAGGATTGCTGCAAACTCTTGATCTGTACGTGCTTTTAAAGCCACTACGTATCCATCGTAATATTTTAAACGCTCATCTGTATCTGATTTTAATTTAGCACGATGCGTTTGTAAATTACTACGTAAAGATGTTAATACTTTAATTGTTAAATTGTGCTTATGTACAAAACTATCTTTTGATGCTGCTAGTGTTGTGTAAGCGTTTTTAAGTCCTTCCAACTCTTCTACTTTTTGCTCTAAAGTGGTTACTTTTGATAAGGCTTCAGAGTATGCTTCTGATTGCTTATCTGATACTTCTTCTAAAGCTTGACGTGCTTGTTTTAATAAAGCGTACTGCTCTTCAAGTTGATCTTCTACTTCTTTTTTCTTTTGAAGTGCTTTTGTGTGGTTATTACTAGCTTCTACAATTGCAGTTTTAAGACTTTCTTCTACTTCTTTAATTTCGACCTCTCTGTCTTTTAGACGTTTGATTGCTGCTTGACTCTTATAAGACAATTCTCCTAATAATGTTTGTACATCTGCAGTTTCGATACGTTGCTGAAACATAGCTTTTGCTTTATTGTCTGCTTCATCACGTTGTTTTTGTGCTTTTTTAAGCTCTTGCTCTGCTTTTTTGATTTTACTTTTACGTCCCCAAAGATTATTCCACCATGTATCTGGTTTATTGTTTGCGTCTTCAAGCTCTACCTTAGAACGCTCTAAACGTTTTATAGCATCGTCGATTATTTTTTGCTCGTCTGCATTTAATGCAGAAAAACCTTCAAACATAATCCCAACTTCATCTTGGTAATCTGTTAAGTCTTTAATAGCATCCAATAGTGTAGACCTATCCTGCTCTGCCATACCAACAACATTGTCTAATGTTGCATTTAATATTTTTTGTCTGCTTTCTGGATCATCTTCTTGAGCCAATTTAGACTTCATTGTGTCAATTGCTTTTCCCCAATTAACATCTACTTTACTTGTTTTTTCTTGAGAATTGGTTTCTAATAGGTCAAAATCGTCTGCCATTTTTTATGTTGTTTTAGGTTGTACAAATTTTAGTAAAGCAATTTCGGAAAAAAATAGTAGTTCGCGAAATATTTATACTACGATTATATGTATAAATTGTAATAAAAATGTTACAGTTTATCTTTTATTTAATTTGAATCTTATTTATTATTTTATATTTGAGTAGATTTTTTAAATTATAACTTAATTTTTTTTAATAAATGCCTACATATTTAATCTTTACAATTTTGGGTGGTATCCTTTTTTTAGGTGTTGCTTTTAGTATTGTAAAAAAGAAAAAAAAATTAGAAAAAGAGCATAAAAAAATAATGGAAGATTTTGATAAAACTCTTGAAGAAGCCAATAAAAAAGGTGACTATCAAGATTTTACTGAGGACCATTTATATTAACAATAAAATTATAACAAAAAAGCCTTCCATTTGGAAGGCTTTTTTATGCTTAAAACTATCTTACTAGTTTTTTATATTTTATTCGTTTTGGCATTAAATCTCCACCTAAACGTTTCTTCTTATTTTCTTCATATTCGCTAAATCCACCTTCAAAGAAATACACTTGAGAATCTCCTTCAAACGCTAAGATATGTGTACAAATACGATCTAAGAACCATCTATCGTGACTAATGACAACTGCACATCCTGCAAAATTTTCAAGACCTTCCTCTAAAGCCCTTAAAGTATTGACATCTAAATCATTAGTAGGCTCGTCTAAAAGTAACACATTACCCTCTTCTTTAAGCGTCATTGCAAGATGAAGTCGATTACGCTCTCCTCCAGACAGCAGTTTTACCTTCTTGTTTTGCTCTCCTCCAGAAAAGTTAAATCGACTTAAATAGGCTCTAGAATTTACTTCCTTTCCTCCCATCATAACTAACTCTTGCTCATCACTAAAGTTTTGCCATATTGTTTTTTCCGGATCTATGTTTGAATGTTTTTGATCTACATATGCAATTTGAGCTGTCTCACCAACTTTAAACTCGCCTTTATCAGGTGTTTCCTCACCCATTATCATTCTAAAAATAGTGGTTTTACCTGCTCCATTTGGACCAATAACACCAACAATTCCTGCTTGTGGTAAGTTAAAGTTTAAATCTTCGTATAATAATTTATCATCATAACCTTTACTAATACCTGAAGCTTCAATAACATTTGTACCTAATCGTGGTCCATTTGGAATGTATATTTCTAGTTTTTCGTCAAGTTGTTTTTGGTCTTGACTCATTAACTTGTCATAATTTTTTAAACGTGCTTTTTGTTTAGTTTGTCTTCCTTTTGCACCTTGTTTAACCCATTCTAGCTCACGCTCTAAAGTTTTTTGACGTTTAGAAGCTGTTTTGCTTTCTTGAGCCATACGTTTAGATTTTTGATCTAACCATGACGAATAATTTCCTTTCCAAGGAATACCTTCTCCTCTATCTAATTCTAAAATCCAACCTGCTACATTATCTAAAAAGTATCTATCGTGTGTTACAGCAATTACAGTTCCTTTATATTGTGCTAAATGATGCTCTAACCAATGTACAGACTCTGCATCCAAGTGGTTGGTAGGCTCATCAAGTAGCAATACATCAGGCTCTTGTAATAATAAACGACATAATGCTACACGACGACGCTCTCCTCCAGACAAAACTCCAATTTTTTTATCACCATCAGGCGTACGTAACGCATCCATAGCAATTTCTAATTTGGTGTCCAATTCCCAAGCATTTGCAGCATCAATTTGATCCTGAAGCTCAGCTTGTCTGTTCATCAATTTTTCCATCTTATCTGCATCAGAATAGACTTCTTCCAAACCAAATTGGTCATTTATACTATTATACTCATCAAGGATTGCAACTGTTTCTGCTGCACCTTCACGCACAATTTCCATAACTGTTTTATCGTCATCCAATTGTGGTTCTTGCTCTAAATACCCTACAGAATAACCTGGAGAGAACACTACATCACCTTGATAGTTTTTATCTACTCCAGCAATAATTTTTAATAAGGTTGATTTACCTGAACCATTTAAACCTAAGATTCCGATTTTTGCTCCATAAAAGAAGCTTAAATATATGTTTTTAAGTACTGGAGTTTGTGCACTTTGAAATGTCTTGGTCAAACCAGACATTGAGAAAATTACTTTTTTATCGTCAGACATAATTATTTATGAGTTTTGATTTATTATTTATTTAGCTGGATTTTTATAAACTAAACACGACCTTTTAAAGCATTAAACACCCAAGCAATTGCAAAAAAACCAATTCCAACAGATGCAAAACCCCATCCTGCAACTTCATTATATCTAAAAGCTCCTAACCCTATTAATCCTAAACCTACTATTATCATAATTGCAGTAGCCCAAGCTAATACAGTGTTTTTATTCATTGCCATAATCTAATTTTACTAAAATGTGAATTACAAATATCGTGTATTTAAACAAAAAAAACATCCTTTTGGGATGCTTAATTTTAACTTGGAAGAAATCCCATTTTACCCATCTGATAATCTCGCATTGCTTCCATGATTTCTGTCTGCGTATTCATTACATATGGTCCATAGCTTTTAACTTTTTCTTTTAAAGGTTGACCAGATAAAAATAAAAGCTTGCTGTTTTCTTGTGCCTTTAAATGTACTCCTTCACCATCTTGATTAAATTCTATTAATTGATTATTGTTTAATGACAAATTTGCATCCTTGTTTACATCTATATTTCCGTTAAGTAGATACAGCATTACTTGATGTGTATTATCAATTGGGAGATAATACTCGCCATCCTTTTTAAAATCCATCAAAAAGGTATTTACTGAGGTTTGCGTAGCAATACTTCCGTTTTTATTATCAAGGTTTCCAGCCACAATTTTAATTACAACTTTACCGTCTTTAGAAACTATACTATTAAAATCTTCACTTTTAACATGTTGATAATTTGGTTGTATCATCTTTTTTTTAGCTGGTAAATTTAGCCAAAGCTGTATTCCTTCCAGAGTCCCTCCTTTTTCAACAAACTGTTTTGTTGGTCCTTCTGCATGAATAATCCCTCTTCCAGCTGTTGTCCATTGTACATCACCAGCTTTTACAACACTTTCATTTCCAAGAGAATCACGATGTAACTGTTCTCCTTGAATTAAAAAGGTTATTGGTTCAAAACCACGATGTGGATGTGGACCTAAATCAAAAGGGTTGTTTTTTTTATCTATTGTGTATGGACCATAATGATGTAATAATATAAATGGATCTATATTATCTATTTGTTTTGTTGGAATGGGTTGACGCAATTGTATTGGTCCCATATTTACAAAATCACTTCTTCCTATGTTTTTTATTGTATTAAATTTCATGTTTTTATTGTTTTTTTAGTTTCCATGGAAACTATTTGATTAAAAAAATGCACTAACGCATTTTATCTAATAAATCACTTAATTGTGCTGCTTCTTCTTCTGTTAACTTATCAAGCAAATTGTGCGATGGGCTACTTGGTTTTATCTTGCTAAGCAAGTTTAGACCGTTTTTAGTAATTTCAATTAAGACTACTCTTCTATCTTCAGGGTATGCAATACGTTTAATTAAATCTTTATCACACAATTTATCGGTTAGTCGTGTTAAATTAGGTGCTCTCTCTACCATTGTGTCTTTTATAGTCTGGACTTTTACTGGCTGTTTTGCTCCTCTTAAAATCCTTAAAATATTATACTGCTGTGGAGATAATCCAAACTGTTTAAAAAAATCATTTTGAAAACTAGAAATATGGTTAGCTGTATATAAAATATTAAGCATCGCTTTTATCTTATTGTTTTCAAATTTAGAATTAATGTCTTTTGCAAAATCTGCCATGATCATAAATTAGTTATTTAATAAAAATGCATTAACTTCCTTTACTAGTGCTTGGTTAAGTGCTTCATTTATAATTTTACCTTCTTTAAAATTTTCATTAAAGGAAGGTAAACTGAATTTAGCACTAATCTTTGCTGCAAACCTTGGAAAACTAGCTTCTGCTATATCAAACACAGATTTTCCAGCTCTTCCTCCTGGAGACGTACTCATTAACAACATGTTTTTATCCTGAAAAATGTTTTTATCTATACGTGACATCCAATCAAACAAACTTTTAAAAGCTGCAGTATAATTACCATTGTGCTCTGCTAATGATATAATTATTCCATCGCAACTTTTAATTTTATCAAAAAAATGTTGAGCGTTTTCTGGTATACCTATTTTAGTTTCAATATCAATACTATAAGTAGGGATTTTAAAATTGTTTAGGTCTAAAATCTCTACTTCTTTGTTTTCAATTAATGACGATGCATAAACTGCGAGTTGTTTATTTATTGACGTTAAACTATTGCTAGCACCAAATGCGATTATTTTTTTCATATTGAGTTTCTTTTTACAAAGATACATAAAATGAATTTATTTTACAAGGAAACTAATTCCTTGTTTTATATTGAGATTGAAACTAAAAAAGCACCTTTAAAATAGGTGCTTTTTTTATAATGATTAAGTTGATTATATCTTAATTATCTTTCGGTTGATTTTACCAAAATTGCCTTCAAAAACAATATATAACACACCTTTCCATACTTCATTTAACTCTAGTTTAACAACACCATTTCCGGATTTTATTTTATTACTAAACAATTGTTGACCTAGTGTATTATAAATAGATACATTTATTAATCCTTCAATATTTTTTAAATTAAATGACACATTATTTCTTGTAGGGTTTGGATAAGGTAGTGATATGTTATTTTCTGCCCATTGTTGTGTTGATAGCGTGTTTACCTCTGTAGTCCAATAACCCATTGGAGCAACCAAAGGACGAGTTAATACTTTGCCTGATACTGCCTGAGCAGAGATATAATAGTCTATATTAGTTGAACTAGCAATTAATGGTAAATTAGCAGTCCAATCGTCTCCACTAACAAGAGACATTGCGGTTTCGTTAAACGTTGTTGTCCCTCCCTCTCTCCAAAATACTTTAGCACTTGCAATACCAGACACGTGTTTTATCATAGCATCTATAGCAATATTTGCTCCAGAATTTGCATAAGTAACAGGTTGATGTACTATCCATAAAGGCTCTGCAACTCCTATTGTATGAGTAATACAATGTATAGCTCCACTTGAAGCAATTAGGTTTTCGCCAGAATTATCTACATCAATTCCAACTACATTATAACCTGGCATTAGCTCTTGATATTTAGCCAAAGCAGGTCCATCCACAGATGGTCTATACGTTGGAACTAAGATTGATTTATTTAATATTAGCGAATTACTAAACGTACGATAGTAGCCACCTGTATCTGGATAAGAACCTCCAGTACTTGGAGGAGAATCTATCCATTCTACTTTATAAGGCGTTCCAAAAGGTGATTGAAAATTATTTAATACATATTGAATATTTGCTTCAATCTGTGGTCCATCTGCTACTCCATTAGGGTATTTACTAACCAATAAAGTTTCTTCATCTAACAACTTCATGTGCATGTCTATATGATGTATGCCATCATAAGGCAAAGTTGGCATTTTAATATAATTATCAATTCCCATGTAATTATACATAATATTATCAATCTCAGTTTCAGTTTTAGCAGTAACATTATAAGGATTTCCAACTTCATTTTCTTCTAAAATTAGCTCTGATGCAAAAGCATTTCCTAATCCATCAGACATATAATTCCCTCCTGTGTTAACAAGATCATTTGTTCCAGAATCTGTTACATAAATTGGTAAACTTAACATATTAGCATGCTGAGTTGGGACAACATCATCTGCAGGTCTTGGTCGATTATAAATCCAATCCACCAATCCTATTTGGCCAACATCATTATTATAAATGGTATTTCCAGCATAATCCCGTATCCAAATACTGTTTGATGCAGCATTTAAAAACGAAACGTTTGTTAAATCAATTCCGTTTGAGGTTAAGTAACTAGAAACCGAAGATTGGTTTTGAGTAACTATAATTACTTTACATTCTGTGACACCAACTGCTACAATCTGACGTAAAATGTTTTGATAACTTGAAGTCCATCTAACCACTAAATACTCTACCTCTTCCCATTCTGCAGCAGCTCTGACTGGTCCTGATGGAGCAGCAGTTGCTACTGAACTTTTAAACTGAAATTGAGAGACTAAAGATTGTTCGGTTTCGGTTAACCCTTTGGGTAAGACAGTATTGTCTTGCGCAATGTTAGCTTGAACAAAAAAGACAAGAAATAATAATACAGTAAATTTCTGCTTAAATAAATACATAGTAGGTTGGTTTTAAATTTGGTGTTACTAAGATATAAAATTAAAGCTTAATCAAATAATTTTAAAAGGGATAAAAATCTTAATCAATATAACTATCAAGTTTTCGTGAGACTATTAACTTTTGTATTTTTACAACAAACAAAATGTAATCAATGGATATTAACTTCAACAAAAACGAAGATCATAATAAATTACTTCTTTCTAAACTCAAGTCTAAACTGGCAAAGGTTAAACTTGGTGGTGGAGAAAAGCGTATTGAAAAACATCATGCAAAAGGTAAAATGACAGCTAGAGAGCGTGTTGATTATTTATTAGACGCCAAAGCTAAGTCTATTGAAATTGGTGCTTTTGCAGGAGAAGGTATGTATGCAGAACATGGTGGTTGCCCATCTGGAGGTGTTGTTGTTAAAATGGGTTACATTAAAGGAAAACAATGTATTGTTGTTGCAAATGATGCTACAGTTAAGGCTGGTGCTTGGTTCCCTATTACAGGAAAAAAGAACCTTAGAGCACAAGAAATTGCAATGGAAAACAAATTACCAATTATTTACTTAGTAGATTCTGCTGGTGTTTATTTACCAATGCAAGACGAAATTTTTCCAGATAAAGAACATTTTGGTCGTATTTTTAGAAATAATGCTATAATGAGCAGCATGGGAATTACCCAAATATCTGCTATTATGGGAAGCTGTGTAGCTGGTGGAGCCTATTTACCTATTATGAGTGACGAGGCTATTATAGTTGATAAAACTTCAAGTATTTTTCTAGCAGGAAGTTATCTAGTTAAAGCTGCAATTGGAGAGACTATTGATAACGAAACTTTAGGAGGAGCTACCACACATTGCGAAATTAGTGGTGTTACAGATTACAAAGCTAAAGATGACAAAGATGCTTTGGATAAAATTAAGCGCTTAATTGATAAGATTGGCGACTATGATAAAGCTGGTTTTAGTAGAAACGAAGCTAAAAAACCAAAAGAAAACCCTGAAGATATTTATGGTATTTTGCCAAAATCTAGAGCAGACCAATATGATATGAAAGCCATAATCAAACGTCTGGTGGATGATTCTGAGTTTGATGAGTATAAAGAGGACTACGGAAAAACAATAATTACTGCCTATGCTAGAATTGATGGTTGGGCTGTAGGTATTGTTGCAAACCAACGTCAATTAGTCAAAAATGCAAAAGGCGAAATGCAATTTGGTGGTGTTATCTATAATGATAGTGCAGATAAAGCCACACGATTTATTGCTAATTGTAACCAGAAAAAAATTCCGTTAGTATTTTTACAAGATGTTACAGGTTTTATGGTTGGAAGTAAAAGTGAGCACTCCGGAATTATTAAGGATGGAGCAAAAATGGTAAATGCTGTTAGTAATAGTGTTGTACCAAAATTTACTATTGTTTTAGGTAATAGTTATGGAGCTGGTAATTATGCTATGTGTGGAAAAGCTTATGACCCAAGACTAATTGCAGCTTGGCCAAGTGCAGAATTAGCAGTAATGAGTGGTAATAGTGCTGCAAAAGTATTGTTGCAAATTGAAAAAGCATCACTTAAAAAGAAAGGTGAAAAAATTACCAAAGAAAACGAAGACGAATTATTTAATAAAATTAAGGCACGATACGACAATCAAGTCTCTCCTTATTATGCAGCTTCGCGTATTTGGACAGATGCAGTAATAGATCCTTTAGACACCAGAACTTGGATTAGTATGGGAATTGAAGCTGCAAACCATGCTCCTATTGAAAAACAGTTTAATATGGGAGTTTTACAGGTTTAGTCTATGAAAAAACGCAGCATAATTTATTTATTATTAGCCTTAATTTTTAGCTATGGGTTATATCAAGTATATGTCTTTTATTTTGATAATAATGACAACATACAATCTATTTACTTAGTTCCAAAAGATGCTGTTTATGTTATTGAAAGTCAAAAACCAATAGACAATTGGGATGCCATTAGTAAAAGTGATATTTGGAAACATTTAAATACCAACGATTATTTTAATGGTCTTGCAAAAAACCTAAATAAGCTTGATACTATTTTTAAACAAAAACAAGGGACATTTAATCGTATTGGGAATAGAGAATTACTAATATCTGCACATGTTTATGCTCCTAAAAAATATGGCTATTTATATGTTGTTGACTTACAGAAAATCGCTAAACTTAATCTACTTAAAAACAATTTAAACACACTAATAAATAGCAATTATAAGGTTAGTAAACGTAAATATCATGAACATGAGATTACTGAAATTTACGATATCAAAAAACATACAACCCTTTACCTAAGCTTTATTAAAAATCAAATGATTGCGTCTTACGTGCACACATTGGTTGAAGCATCAATAGATCAATATTTAGAACCTGATATTGGACGCGACTTAAATTTTATTGAAGTCAAAAAGCAAGTGGGATACAATGATATGTTTCGTTTGTATTTTCAATATGACTATTTAGACGAATTTGTTAAAGTTTTTTCTAACAAACCTGGTTATTTAACCGAAACACTTAGTAAAAGTCTTGAGTTTAGTGGTTTCAGTTTTAATTTAGATAACAATACTATTGAAGCAAATGGTATAACTAACACTAATAATCAAGCAAGTAGTTATTTAAAAGCCTTACAAAAATCTGGAAAAGGGAAACGTACTATTAGTACTATTGCTCCAAAAAACACTGCACTTTATTTAAGTTTTGCTTTTAGTAGTTTTAATGATTTTTATGAAAACTTTGAAACCATTCAAAAAGAAAATCCCGAACAATTTAAAAACTATTTAGATGGAACAGAACAAATAGAAAACTTCCTGAAAATTAATCTAAAAACTCATTTTATGAGCTGGATTGATGACGAGATTGCTTTACTACAACTCCACTCTAACGTATCAGAATCTAAAAAAGATGTTGCTTTAGTTTTAAAAGCTAATAATATTGAAAACGCTAAAGAAAATTTAAACTTTATTTTACAACAAATAAAAAAACGAACACCTGTAAAGTTTAAAGAAGTTAATTATAAAGGCTACCCAATTAATTTTATGTCTATTAAAGGTTTTTTTAAAATTCTTTTAGGCGATTTATTCTCTGACATAGAAAAACCGTACTTTACAATTATTGACAACTATGTTGTGTTTAGCAACGAGCCAAACACTTTAAAAAGCATTATTAACACTTATACAAACAAAGAAACGCTAAGTAACTTTGAAGCCTTTAAAGACTTTGATGATAAGTTTGATAAACGTTCAAGCATTTTTGCATACGCTAACATACCAAGCCTATATAATAGTGCTTATCATTTTGTAGACGCAACAACTAAAAAAGAATTAAAAACAAATAAAGATTACTTTATTTGTTTTCCGTTAATTGGTGTACAATTAACTCCAGAAAAAAACTTTTTTGAAAGTAAGATAGTTATTGATTATCAAACACCAGAATCTGTTAAAGAACACTACACTTTTAACGATACAGTTATAAGCACAACACAAAATCATACAACTCAAACAGTAGAAATTACTGAAAACTCTATTAATAAAGAGACTATTTTTAATATTCCAGAAATTTATCCAACAGACTTAACAGCAAAAGAGTTTATTAAAAAGTATCCAAACGGAAACACTTATTATTCAGTTGAACTAAAAGATGGTTTAAAGCATGGACGATACAAGCAATACTACAATAACGGAGTTTTAAAAATCTCTGGTAAATATAGAAAAGACAAACAAGTTAGTACTTGGAAAGCATATAATTTAAAAGAAGATTTAGTTTTTAAAAAACGGTATTAATAAAAAAAGGAACGCTAAAAGCGTTCCTTTTTAATTTTAAATAATAAGTAAACAACCAAAACTTGTTATTTAAAAGTGCTGATTAATCTAATAAACTCTGCTCTGTAACCACTTTTATCCTTACCTCTTCCTTTTTCTGCTAAAGCAATAACATCTTCTGGTTTAGAATTATTATGAAAAGAAGATTGTTTTAATTGCATTCCAAATAATGCTACAGCACTTGCAAAATTCATGTCATCTGATGCTTCAGAAGTTTCGTCTTTTTGAACATGCACCATTTCGATACTCTTTGTTTCGTCTGGTTTTTTATATCTAAACTTTACTGTAAATAATTCATCTTTATAATTATCTGTACTTACGTTTTCTTTTTTAGTGTATTTTAAATCTATTGCTTGTTTAACATAATCGTTTTCAACTCCAACTGGAACAATTTCATATAAAGCAGTTACTGTGTGTCCTGCTCCTAATTCTCCTGCATCAATTGTATCATTTACAAAATCTTCGTCTGCTAATAATCTGTTTTCATAACCAATTAAACGATAGGCTTGTACTTGAGTTGGATTAAATTCTACTTGGATTTTAACATCCTTTGCAATGGTAAATAAAGTACCTCCAAACTCGGTTTCAAAAATGCGTCTTGCTTCTTGCATAGTATCTATATACGCATGATTTCCGTTTCCTTTATCTGCTAAGGTTTCAAGCATATCATCTTTATAATTACCATATCCAAAACCTAAAACCGATAAAAATACTCCAGATTTTCTTTTTTCTTCAATCAAATGCTCCATAGCATCAGTAGTTGATGCACCAACATTAAAATCGCCATCAGTAGCTAAAATCACTCTGTTATTTCCTTTTTTTGAAAAATTTTCTTCAGCTAATTTATAAGCTAGTTCAATCCCTTCTCCTCCTGCTGTAGATCCACCTGCATTTAAATTGTCTAATGCTGCTATGATTTTGTCTTTATGCTTCCCTGAAGTTGGCTTTAACACCACACCTGCTGCTCCAGCATACACTACAATAGCAACTTTGTCTTTGTCTCTTAATTGGTTAACTAACAATTTAAAAGCTTGCTTTAAAAGTGGTAGTTTTTTTTGATTACTCATTGATCCTGACACATCCAATAAAAATGTTAAGTTGGCTGCAGGAAGGTTTTCATTTTCATAAATTTTTCCTTGTAAACCAATACGTACTAGTTTAGTATCTGTATGCCAAGGTGTTTTTACAACTTCTGTATTGATTGAAAAAGGATGCTCATCTGTTGGTTGTGGATAATCATAATTAAAATAATTAACCATTTCTTCAATTTTAACAGCGTTAGAAGGTATAAACTGTCCATTATTTATCATACGTCTTACGTTACTATATCCAGCTTTATCTACATCTATAGAAAACGTAGATAATGGTGTTGTATTTGCTATTTTAAATTTGTTTTCATGGATTTTTGTATAGCTTTCATTTAAATGTTTTAACTGATTAAGCTTATTGTCTTTTTCTAAAGCAGTTTCTTTACGCTTATCTTTTTTGCTAGCAGTAGATACTACTACAACTCCATTTACACTTCGTGATCCATACAAAGCAGAAGTACTTGCATCTTTTATTACGTCAACAGATTTAATATCTTTTGTAGATATAGTTGATAATACATTTTCTGAAGATATCACTCCATCAATTATAATTAGAGGTCTCTTATTACTATTTGAAGAGCTAATTCCTCTAATCGCAACGTTTGTCTGGTTTCCTGCAACACCGTTTGAATTATTTATTTGCAAACCAGATACTTTACCTGTCAACATGTTTTTATGCTTATTTTTTCGTTGCCTTTTTCTTGAAACAGATTCTGATGTTAGCATAGTTACTGAAGAAGTCATTTCTTTCTTTTCTCTTGTAATCCCAAAAGCAGAAATTACAACTTCTTCTAAATTACCATCTGGTTTCAAAGACACATCAATTGTTGCAACACTTCCAACTGTTACTTCTTTTGTTTTATAACCAACATAAGAAAACACTAATTTATTTCCACTTTTTGCTTGGATGGTATAATTACCATCAAAATTTGTTGAGGCACCTTTTTTAGTTCCTTTAACAATAACTGTTGCAGATGGTAATGGCAAACCATTCTCGTCAGACACTACACCACTTATTGTTTTTTGTTGTGCTTGTAATTGCACAAGCATAAATAATGCAATTAATACATTTAATACGGTTTTCATAATTATAGTTGTTTAAAGTTTAAAACAAACCTATAACCAAAACGCAGTTTATAAAACTGATAATGAGTGAAGTGGACTTTTGAATGAGTAAACGCTACTTTTTAAATAATTGCAACGTTTTAAGTCTATTAATTTTACCAGAAGGCGTTTCTACAAAAGTAGGAATGGAATATATTTTTTTAGGAGTTTCAATAGAGTTTAAGCTAGAAAACACATCTAAATCTAGTTTATTATTTTTAGCTTCAATAATAAGTATAGCAACCTCTCCAAAAGTTATATTGCTTTCTGATGCTATAAAAAAACGAGTCTCTATTTTTGATTGAAGCTTTGCTTCTATTTGCTCTGGAAATAATTTTACACCTCCAGAATTAATGACGTTATCAATTCGTCCTAACCATTCAAACGCATTTTTAGAATGCAATTTAACAACATCATTAGTTACAATTTGTTGTGATGTTAATTGTGGTGCGTCGATTACTAGACATTGTCTTTCATCTTGAGAAATAGTAATATTAGGAAGTATTTTAAAAATAGATGCTTCAACAAGCTCAGCATGACGGTTTTCTTCCTGAAATAACGTATTATTAACTGATTTTACAGCTATATGTGTAATAGTTTCAGTCATTCCATAGGTTTCAAAAATTTTAGTTTTTAAACCAGAAAACTGTTGTTTTAATTTGGTTGACACTTGTGCTCCACCAACAATAAGTGTTTTAATATTTTCTAAACTATTAATTGTGTTTTGTACTTGAGCTGGTATCATAGCACAAAAATTATATTGCTTTTCTGTATCAAAAATTGGATTAATTGTTGGTTGCAGGTAATCCAACTCTAAGCCCAAAACCATAGCACGAACCAACATCATCTTACCAGCTATATAAGTTGCTGGCAAACATAACAAAGCTGTATTACCAGGTTGTAGTTTAAAAAAATCTCCAGTTGCAATAGCAGAATTAACCATTGCTTGTTTTTTTAATATTATAGGTTTGGGTGTTCCAGTAGATCCAGAAGTTTTTACCTCTATGTAATCTTTATCATCTAACCATTGGGTTAGGAATACGCCTATTTCTTGCTTAAATAATTCGTCTTCATTAATAAAGTTTTGAGCAACTTCATTTAATTGGCTAAAATTATAGTGCTTATCGTTTAATTTAAAACTGTTATGAATATGTTTATAGATTGGTTTCATTACCTAATTCAGTAATCTCATCTAAGATTGGTTGTTCAACTTTTCCAAATAATTTTTCTTTCCAATTAGTCCATTTGTACATTTTTGCAAAAATGAAAATTAAAATAGGAAATACAATAAAAACTGGAAGGATAGTGTCTCCAAAACCAGCTCCAGGTTCTGACACATCTTTTAAGACAGAATGCGTTTGCAAAACAGTCCAATCTGCAGTTAACAATAATGCTCCAAACAGATTGTTAGCTGCATGAAACCCTAACGCAAGTTCCATACCTTCATCCATAAGTGTTATAATACCCAAAAACAAACCAGTACCAATATAATATACCATTACAATGTATCCTAACTTACCAACCTCTGGGTTAAACACATGCATACCTCCAAAAATCACAGAAGTAAGAATTAAAGGCAACCATCTATTTTTAGCTAAAACACCAATACCTTGCATTAAATAGCCTCTAAATAAATACTCTTCAAAACTAGTTTGTATTGGAATAAGTAGGATTGCAATTATAGCAAGAATAATAAAACGATCAAACTGAAAATTCCACACATAATTTTCTGGATATGAATAATAATCTATTAATATCAAACTTGAAGAAATTAATCCCCAAAAAAAGAAAGCAAACAAAATACGTTTCCAATCTACTTTTTTTCTAGCAGTTGTTAATGACCTTATGGATTGTTTATGCAAAAACTTAACAACAATAATTAAGCCTATAAAACCTAAAGCAAAGGATATAAGCATCCAAAACAAAAAGCTATTTTCTCCTAACATATTTGCCATTCCAGTAATATCAGCAGGCATATCAAAAGCACTTTTACCTAGGTCAAATAATTTTACAACTAATGCAACTGCTAAAGGAATTGCACCTAAAACCTGCCAAAACACAAGTATAATTAGTAATCCTACTAAATATCTCCACAATTCATGTTTGCTATTAAAAGCTTGTTTTATATAATCCATAGTTTAAAAATTAAATTCCCAATTAGTTAGTTTATTGTATTGCAATGTACCATTTTTTACTTGTAATGGAGACATAATATTATTTGTAAAAAGACTTCCAGTACCAAGTCCTTGTGGCAAAGTACTCTGTTTTATATACGTGTATTGTGCAATTGCATTTAGTCCAACGTTACTTTCCAAAGCACTAGTAATCCACCAGCCAATATTTTGTTTTTCTGCTAATGTAATCCAATCATCAGTACCTTTAAAACCACCTATAAAACTAGGTTTTAATATAATGTATTGCGGATTTATAGTGTCTAATATTTTTTGTTTTTTAATGGTATCAAACACACCAATCAGTTCTTCGTCTAAAGCAATTGGTAATGGTGTATTCTGGCAAAGTTTAGCCATGTTTTCAAATTGACCAGCTTTAATAGGCTGTTCGATAGAATGTAGTTTAAAATCTGATAATCGCTTCAGTTTTTCTAAAGCATCATTAGGTGTAAACGCACCATTAGCATCCACACGTAGTTCTATATCGCTTTCGCTGAAATTTTGCCTAATTTCTTTTAAAATATCAAGTTCTGTTTGAAAATCTATTGCTCCAATTTTTAGTTTAATACAACTAAATCCAGACGAAATTTTATCTTCAATTTGTTGTTTCATAAAACCTTTACTTCCCATCCAAATCAATCCGTTAATTGAAATTGAATCTTCTGAATTTGTAAATTTTGAAGGAAATAAAATAAATTTATTTTCAGCCTCAAAGCTTTTAAAAGCCATTTCTAGTCCTATTTGTATACTTGGAAACTCTATATTTAATATATAAAGCCAATCAAATCCCATATTTATGTTATCACAAGTTTTTTTAAGTTGCGCTTCATAATCTGGTCTATCATCTATACTTAATCCTCTTAATATTCCGCATTCTCCTATACCACGCTTACTTTCATCTTCTATAATTATAAACCAAGTTTCTTTGGTTTTTAAAACACCTCTTGATGTTCCGCTAGGTTGCTTAAATTGTAAAATGTGTTTGTAGTAAGTGGCTTTCATATTAAAAATCAAAAATACTTAAATAATTTTGTATTAAATTTCAGAATATATTAAAACTTAAAAATGAATTTTGATAATAAAGTAATTTGGATAACAGGAGCTTCTAGCGGAATTGGACAAAGTCTAGCTCTAACCCTATCTAAATATAATTGCAAACTTATTTTGTCTTCTAGAAGAGCATCTGCTTTAGAGGATGTAAAACAGGCTTGTCATACTCCAGAAAACGTTGCCATATTACCATTAGATTTGGCAAATTATAATAACATGAAAGCTATTGCAGACCAAGCTATTTTATTATTTGGAACTATAGATATTTTGGTTAATAATGGAGGGATTAGTCAGCGCTCTTTAATAATTGATACAGATATTTGTGTCGATAAAAAACTAATGGATGTTGATTATTTAGGTACAGTTGCTTTATCTAAAGCACTATTACCACATTTTAAAAGCAATCAAAAAGGACATTACGTAACGGTTACTAGTTTGATGGGTAAATTTAGTTCGCCTTATCGTTCTGGGTATTGTGGTGCAAAACATGCTTTGCATGGTTTTTTTGATGCTTTACGTTTAGAGCATCAAAAAGACAATATTAAAGTAACCATGATTTGTCCTGGTTTTGTTAATACTAATGTTGCAAGAAATGCAGTTACAGGAGATGGTAGTTTATTACAAACTCAGGATGATGCTACACAAAAAGGTTTAGAGGTATCTGTCTTTACTAAACGTATGCTTAAAGCTATGCATAAAGAAAAATTTGAAGCCTATATTGGAAAAAAAGAAGTCTTAGGAGTTTATTTAAAACGTTTTTTTCCAAAACTGTTACATAAAATCACTTTAAAAAGTGCTGTTAGATAGTAATTAAATGTCCAACACCTAACAAAATAGCTAATAACACAGTAGTTAATGCAAGTTTTTTAAGTTCTGGATCAAAATCTTTTGGAATAACAGTTTTTTGAACTTTTTTAAGATGAAAAAACAAAGGAATGTAAGCTACAAAATAAATTAAATTATAAGGTGATGTAAAATATAAAACACCAAATAAAACAGATAATATTATAGCTGAAAAAATTAAAAAATAGTGGTATTTTTTTGCTTTATCTGCACCTAATTTAACTGCAAATGTAATTTTATTAGCATTTTTGTCAGACACAATATCTCGCATATTATTTAAATTTAACACAGCTGTACTAAGCAAACCAATGGTTAAAGCAGGTAAAATAGCAACATGATCTATTTGTTTAGCATAAAGCACATAACAACCTATTACACTGATTATTCCAAAAAAAACAAACACATAAACATCTCCTTTTCCTTTATAACCATATGCAGAATCTCCAATAGTATATTTTATTGCAGATTTAATTGCTACTCCAGCAATAACAAAAAAGAGTAATGCTAATAAAAAGTGCTTTGCTTTAAATGAAAAATAAATTAAACCAACAGTAAACGCAATACAAATTAGGATGTTAATTCTAATTGCATTAAACATCTCCTCTTTTGTAATTGCTCCTGATTGTAAAGCTCTTGTTGGTCCAACACGCTCATCATTATCGGTACCTTTTACACCATCTCCATAATCGTTAGCTAGATTTGATAATACTTGATAACTAAGCGTGGTTAAAATCGCAAAAATAAATATTTTGATATCAAACACACCATTATATTCAGCTAAACATGATGCTATAATAATTCCAGAAATAGATAAAGGCAACGTGCGTAAACGCATCGCTGAAACCCATTTAGTTACAGTATTCATATATTATGGTATCCATTGTTTAGGAAAGTTAGGTTTGCGTTTTTCTAAAAAAGCATCTCTACCTTCTTTAGCCTCATCTGTCATATAAGCCAAACGTGTCGCTTCTCCAGCAAACACTTGCTGTCCAACCATACCATCGTCTGTAAGATTCATAGCAAACTTTAGCATTTTTATAGAAGTTGGTGATTTTTCTAAGATCTCTTGAGCCCATTCAAAAGCAGTATTTTCTAGCTCTGCATGAGGTATAACTGCATTGACCATTCCCATGTCATAAGCTTCTTGTGCTGAATAATTTCTTCCCAAGAAAAAGATTTCTCTTGCTTTTTTCTGACCAACCATTTTTGCTAAATAAGCAGATCCATAACCACCATCAAAACTTGTAACGTCAGCATCTGTTTGCTTAAAAATAGCATGTTCTTTACTTGCTAAAGTTAAATCGCATACCACATGCAAACTATGTCCTCCTCCAACTGCCCAACCAGGTACAACAGCTATTACTGCTTTAGGCATAAATCTAATTAAACGTTGTACTTCTAAAATATTTAGTCTATGATAACCATCTTCTCCAACATATCCTTGATGTCCTCTAGCCTTTTGGTCTCCACCAGAGCAAAAACTGTATACACCATCTTTTGTAGAAGGTCCTTCTGCAGACAATAACACTACTCCAATTGAAGTGTCTTCTCCTGCATCATAAAACGCATCATACAACTCTTTTGTAGTTTTTGGTCTAAATGCATTTCTAACATTAGGTCTATTAAAAGCTATACGTGCTACTCCATTACATTTAGAATATGTAATATCCTCGTAATCCTTTGCTTTTTGCCAATTAATATCTGCCATATAATATTATTAAATTTTTAAGAGTATAAAAATACATAATTAATAGTTTTTAAGTCTATTAATACATTGTTTGATTATCGAATACTTTCGCTTTAATTCATTTTTAATAATAAAAATTTCACCTAACTTACTGATAATCAGCGATATCTTGTAAGAAAAACCTACTAAAAGCTCGCTTTTAATCGATGAAATTTACATTTTAACGAATCAAGCTTTATAATCACTTTGAAAACAAAACAATATTATGCGCGCATAGTAACTTTATTACGCTAAACATTAATCAATTGACTATGAACATCATAGACACACCTCTTTATAAAGAAGTAAAAGAAATTCATAAGTTTCCTTTGGGTGACGTGTTTCTTTTTGAAAATGTTGTAATAGCACAAATTAATGAAGGAAAACATGTTAGTATAGAATCAGGGCAAGAGTGTTTTAAAGCTATTCATGATTTTTATGGTGCAGGTAAACAATTTGGTTATATATCAAATAGAATACACAGATACTCAATCGAAGCATTAGATTATCCAAAGCATAATATCATATTTCCGAATTTAAAAATATACGCCATTATTGGGTATTCTCATTTTAATGAACTAAATATTGACATTGAAAAACAATTTTGCAAAGTCCCATTTTTTGGATTTCAAACTATAACAGAAGCATACAAATATGTAAATAACTATATCCTGAATAAATCCACAAAGATAGCGTGATATTTATTCAACTTCCCTAAGTAGTTTATTAATAGTTATTTATAGACCACCTGAAAAATCCTTAACGTTTTTCAGGTGGTCTTTTGTTTTTCATCGATAATAAATCTTTTTTATCGAAAACTTCTTAAAGTTTATATATTTTTATCCAAAATAGAAAAACTACCTTAAATTTGAGTCAAGCTATTAATTAATCTTATGAATATAACCGATTCTACTCTTGCAAACGAGATTAAAGACGTTTACGTCTCTGATCATGGTAATTTTTACTTTTTAGATGGTATTGTAATTTCTGAAATAAACGAAGGTGTTACTTATACTTGGGAAGAAGCATCTAAAGCTATTGATGCTGCTAAAGAGTTTTATGGCAACAATGTTACAGTTACTTATATTTCTAATAGAGTTAACAAATACTCTATTAAGCCATCAGATTGGTTAAAATTTTATAGAAATGATAATAATTTAAATGGCTATGCTGTTGTAACTAATAGTGAAAACAGTTGGTTTAATGCTTTAATGGAAAAATTATTTTCTGTTGCAGAAATTGTACGTTTTGAAGATTTGTATGAAGCTATAAAGTGGGCAAAACATAAAAATAATACAAATTCTAAATCTAATCTTGCGTCTTAAGATAGATTCCGTCGTCTTTTATTTCAATTAATTTCTTTTTATAAAGTGTTCCAACCGCTTTTTTAAAGGTCTTCTTACTCATTTCCAATCTATTTTTTATATCCTCAGGATTAGACTTATCATTTAAAGGTATAAAACCGCTATTATACTCAAGCTCTTGCATTATTTTGTCAGCATTTGGTTCTATATTTCTGTAACCAATGTCTCCTAAACTAATATCTAATTTGTTTCCTGGTCTAATCTTTTTTACAATACCTTTAAGCTTGTCTCCAACACTTATTTCTTGAAATATATTATCCTTATATATTAAACCAGAATGTTTATTATTTATTATCACATTTAATCCTAAATCACTTGGATGAGATACAATAATATCTACTTTATCAAACTCGGCTACTGTTAACTCTTTATTATCTAAAAATCTATTGGTTTTACTTGATGCTACTAGACGTTCAGTAATGTCGTCCATATAACAATGTACAAGATACCAACCTCCTTTTTTCATTGGAAAAGCTTGTTCTTTAAAAGGACAAAACAATTCTTTAACCAATCCAAAATCTAAAAAAGCACCAAAATTTGTCACTGCATTACAACGCAACATTGCAAACTCGCCTTTTACTATGTATGGTTGATCTGTTGTTGCTATAATACGTTCTTCATTATCTAAATACACAAAAACTTCTAGATTGTCTCCAATTTCAAAATGTTCTGGAACATATCTGTTTGGTAATAATACTTCGTTATTATCTGCATCACCTAAAAATAAACCAGGTTCTGTGTCTCTTAAAATTTCAAGTGTATTGTACTCTCCTATCTGTATCATTTTGCAAATGTAAGCATATAAAAAAAGCGTTACAGAACTGTAACGCTTTTTTTGCATAAAATTTTGATTCTATTTGTAAACAGACTCTTTTTTAAAGTGTTTAGCTAGCATATAATATACTACAGCTCTATACTTATTTCTGTTTGATTTACCATAAGCATCCATAACAGAAGCAATTCCTTTATCTAAATCTGCACTATCTTTTAATCCTAATTTTTTGATTAAAAAGTTGTTTTTTACTGTATCTAATTCTGATTGATCAGATCCAGAAACTGTTGCAGCATCTTTATTATAAATTGATGGACCACAACCAATAGTTACTTTAGTTAAAAAATCCATGTCTGCATTTACACCTAATTTGTCTTTTAAATCTGCAGCGTACTTTGCGATTAAATCATCACGTTTACTCATAATTATATTTATTAGATTAATATTTTTTAGCATTTTAAAGGTACACATTTTTTGTGTTCCTTTTTTTAAGCAAAAAAAAATATTCAATGATTTACGACTAACGTCCATTTTTTTCGATGAAACTATTTTATGCTTTGAAAATAATCCAATAAAATAGTATCATTATCTGTTGAAGGTGTAAATATCTCCAATAATTTTGGAGTTTCAGAAGCGTTAAAGAATGTATTTAACGCTACCTCCAATTCATTTTCTGTTGAAGCTTTAACATATTCAAATCCATACATTTTTGATAGTTGCAGAGCAGATAACTGATGTTTAGTTTCGAAAAAATAATCAAAATTATCAGTGTTTTTATGTCCTGGAAGTATTCTAAAAATTCCTCCTCCTTCATTATTTACAACTATTATTCTGAAGTTTTTAGGTATATAATTATTCCACAAAGCATTACTATCGTAAAAAAAACTTAAATCTCCTGTAATACATGTGGTTGGCTTTGGATTTGTTAAAGCTGCACCTATTGCTGTACTTGTGCTACCATCAATACCACTTGTTCCTCTATTACAAAACACTTCTATTGTTGTATTTAGGTCAAATAATTGTGTGTATCTAATTGCAGAACTATTACCAACTTGCAATTGCGAATGATTTGGAATGTTTTTTAACACTATTTCAAATACTTTAAAATCTGAAAACGGAATCTTTGCCAAATATTGGCTATGTTTTTCTCGTCTTACTTGCATTTGTTGACTCCAAAACGGATTGTAATTACTAGTTGCATTTTTAGTTAATGGTAAAAACTAAGTAAAAAACTGGTTTATATTTTGCTTAAACACTTTGTTTAAGACAAAAAAGGTATCGTTTGCTCCATTTTCTGCAATATGCCAATGGTGTTTTGGTTTATGAGTTCTTAAAAATTTCTTTATTTTTTTAGACACTACTAATCCTCCAAAAGTCAATAGTAATTCAGGTTGTAAGGCTTTTAATTCTTGATTTGTTAATGCACCTATTAATTTATCTATACTTGGGCAGAAATTGTCATGATGCAAATTTGATGTGGTTTCAGTCAATACTAAAACACTATCGTCTTCTGCTAAATGGTTTAAAAACCGTTGTTCTACACTATTTGGTGGCAATACGCCAACCAATATTAGCTTTTGTTTGGAACGGTTCCAAGTTTCCACGAAAGCGCTATAATCCTCAGTTATGGTTTCTTTTTTAATATCAATAACTTGTGGGTTTACAGATAACTTGTCGACAATATCATATAATGGTTCATCAAACGGAATATTAACATGGACTGGTCCTTGGCTACTAATTGCAGTATTTATAGCTGTATTAATCTCTATTTCGTTTTTTTGCTGAATGCTTTGTTGTAAGCCTAAATATTTTTCAATCTTGTTTTCAATACTTCTCATTATTGGCAAGTCTTCCGCGAAAGCGTTATCCAAATCTGGATTTAAATCTTGCTTTAAATTAGCAGAATAATGACAATGGTTTTTATAAACATCCTCTTGATTTATAGTTTGTCCATCTCCAATACCTACCAAATATTTTGGTCTATCTGCACTTAAAACCACTAACGGAATATGACTGTAAAAGGCTTCTGCAACTGCTGGATAATAATTTAACAACGCACTACCAGAAGTACAAACCACAGCTACTGGATGCTTGATTTGTTGTGCAATACCTAGTGCGAAAAATGCAGCACAACGCTCGTCAACAATACTGTAACATTTAAAAAAAGGATCATGAGTAAACCCAATAGTTAAAGGTGCATTACGGCTTCCTGGAGACAATACAATATGTTGAATATTCTTGGCTTTACAAAGCTGAATTACGGTTTGTGCTAACGGAATTTTTGGGTGTTTAATCATTAGTGTAAAAATACAAAACCAATATCCTAAATAAAACGATTACAATAAGTTTTTAACCGTCTTGGATTTTGCAACGGTTTCTTCCCATTCTAATTCTGGATCAGAATCTTTGGTAATACCACCTCCAACATAGATTAATGCTTGATTATCTTTAATTTGAAGACAACGTAGATTGACAAATAAATGCGATACATTTTTAACAGATGCGTAAGCATTGTTCTCTACATTTCTGCGATTGGTGTTTCTAGTTTTGGATTGTTTTAGGTTAAGCTCTCCAAAAAAACCTGTATAAAACTCACGATTGTAGGCTTCATTATCTAATATAAATCTAAAGGTTACATCCTTTGGTAATCCACAGACTGCTGGTGTTGGATGCAATTTTTGTATTATAACACGTAATCCATTTTCTGGATTTAAGACTCCAGAAATTTTAGAACGTAAATGCAATATATTTCCTGCTTTTACAGTTTCAGGCTTTCCAACAGTTAAACTACTAACTGATGATTGTAAACTACCAACTATAAAGTTAGTAACTAATTGTTGTTCTTCAATTTCTTTAGATTGCCATATTACCTCAGCATTGTCATTAAAGGGTTGCGTACCTGCTAAAGACATGGTTTGCAAACGCTTGCCTTCAATTTTTAATAAGGTTTCTGGTGTTGCGCCTAACCACAAGCCTACTTTTGGATGATACCAACAATAGACCATTGCTGATTTATAATTAGATAGTAATTTTTTAAATAGATGAATCGCTTCGCTTTTATCAAATTGTTGGATTTCTACCCTAGACAATACTACCTTTTTAAAGCTTCCATCTTCAATTGATGTAATAGCTTTTTGGACTAGTTTGATGTGTTTTTCTTTTCCTGTAGATTCAATAGTTTTAGAAAACGACTCGTTTTTTAAATCTTCAATAGTGTCTTGACAAGAAATTGTTTCACACTTATTTAAAGGAAACAAAATAGCGTCTTCTTCTGCTATAAAAGACGAAAACACAAAACCACTTTCTGTAAAATCTTGCGTAAAAAACAAATCATCAGTATCCTGAAGTATAGCCTTAACCTCTATATTATTAGGTTTTCTGTAGGCTACAAAAGGAAGTTGCTTTAAAAACTGATCTGACAATTGATTAAAAAAAGCGTCATTTGTCATCTACTTTTTCTTTTTAGGTAAAGCAATAGTAGATAAACGACACACAGATATTAAATTATCATCTTCATCTGTTACTCTAATATCTAATAATTGTGTGGTACGTCCTTTATGTATAAAAGTTGCTTTAGCGTATATATAACCCGATTTTACGCTTTTTAAATGGTTAGCAGTAATCTCTAACCCTCTAATAATATTGTTTTCTGCATCTAAAAAAATATGAGATGCAAAACTACCAACACTTTCTGCTAAAGCTGCAGTTGCACCTCCATGCAACACACCATCAGGTTGGTGTACACGTGGTGTAACAGGCATTCTGGATACTAAAAAATCGTCGCCATAATCTACAGCTTCTATTTGTAAGGTTTCCATTAATGTGTTTTTACTTGCTTTATTTGCTATTTCTAATATTTGTGCTTTAGAATAGTTCATGTATCTTTAATTTTGAATGTAAAAATACAAAACAAAGCGCATACAATGACTGCACCAACTCTTGAAAACGATCGTGTTAAATTAATACCTTTAGACTTAAGTAATTACAAGCATATTGAAGCTATTGCTACGGAAAAAGATTTAATTTATTACTCGCCAAGTATTATTTCTAGTCCAGAGACATTAAAAACCTATGTCCAAACTGCTGTAGATGGATTGTACCACAACACTACTTTGCCTTTTATAATTTACGATAAGTTAGTACAAGCGTATGCTGGAAGTACACGTTTTGGGATAATTAACCACAAAAATAAAGTATTACATATTGGATGGACTTGGATTGGTCATGCTTTTCAAGGCACAGGATTAAATAAAAATATGAAGTTTTTAATGCTACAATACGCTTTTGAAAACTTAAACTTTGAAAAGGTTGAGTTTAGAATTGATGAACGTAACCAGAAATCTAGAAAAGCGGTTGAAAAACTTGGTGCAACATTAGAAGGCGTGTTACGAGAAGATACTGTTATGACCAATGGTTTTAGACGTAGTACGTGTTGTTATGGGATTTTGAAGCGTGAGTGGAAAAAGATAAAATTAGATGTTTTTGGGGATTTCGTTTAACGTGTTTGTATAAGATTAGTTGCGTGGTTTAAGCACCTAATTTAGCAAATACAAACCGAATAGAAAATCCGCGAGGATTTTCGTAAGTAGGCTTGCACTAGCAATTAATTTTATACGGTGTTACCTGTAGTTTTTATTTCGCTATTTTCTTTAATAATTCCGCTGTTTTGGGTTCAATTTCTCCATTGTATTTCAAGACAGTTGCTTTTTTGCTAGTCAGCATTTGATAGAAAACACAGGCATTTAAAAAAGAACCGTTCGCATTCGGATGACTATCATCATCGTATAGTTCAATTTCTGGGTATTCGGTCAGAATTTCATAGTATTTAGTTCCGTTATCCGATTTCTTAATTCCATTTTTTTCTGCAACTAAATCATAAGATTCATTAATTAGTTTAATTTCTTGTTCTAAATTTTCTATAACTGGCGAGCAATAATCAATATCTTCAATTGATTTGTCAATAGAATAACCAGAATAGCAATACTTTTTTGGATATTCTTTTTTTGAAGGCCAAGTATTAAATAATATAAATTCGCAATTAGGATTGTCTACTAAATCTTTGATATCTGAAACTGCTTTGTTTACTTTTATTTCTCTGTTTTTAGGAATGAGTACACTTACAGTTCCAGTTTGTAGAATAATAATGTCCCATTTTTTTTCTTTTAGCTTTATTTCCGTTTCTGTTATTTCACCATCTTCTTTTTTTCGAACACTAATTCCGTTTTCTGTTCTTGAGGTTACGATGTCAGATAAATGTCCAGATAAAGATTGCCCAGGATTGGTCATTTGGTCAATTTTTATATTCGGATTGGTTTCGTCCAACATTTTTTGAAGCGTTTGAGGCATATCGTAGAAATAGGTCAAACTGTTCCCGATGAACAATACATTCAGCTGCACAGATGATTGATTTTGTCGAGATTTACAACTGATAATTGTAAAGGCTAAAATGATTAGCAGAATGTTTTTCATAAATTACAGGTAACGTATAGATAAGGAGAGTTTTCAATTCTCTTTATCGAATGTTAAACGAAGTTAGCTGTTTTTTCTGACAAAGTCAAGTCAAATACTATTGCAAATCAATATGCAACCCAAAGAAATTTGCGTTACTTGCTGCAGTATATTTTGCATGTGTATAACTAAAGCGTAGCTTATTAATTTTAAGACCAAACCCTACAGATAGTCCTGAAAAATTACGTTGATCTACTATACGTAACTCTTCTGCACGTCTAAAGTTGTAACCTAATCTGATATTAAATCCTTTATCAGGAAACAGCTCTGCTCCTAAAATAGTATGACGCATAACATTACTTATAAAGCCAACTTCTTCTTGCGTCTGGTTACCTTCTAAATCTGTGGTTGCTCTTGCTGGATTAGTAGCAGCAATTGGCCACTGCTGCAAGTTTTCAAACGTTAGGTGCCAACGCAATGGTATATGCTCTAAAGTTTGCGATAGACCTAAAGTAATGTCTAAGGGTAAACTTTCGCGTTGTCCTGCGTATGTTGTTATTTGTGTCCCAAGATTACGGACTACTAATGCTGCTTGAAACTCTAAATCTTCATCAATATACATTAATCCTAAATCTGTAGCAATCCCTAAAGAGTTGTATTGCTCTAAACTAGATGTAATAAACTTTAAATTACTACCAAAATAAAAATCCGAATAGCCAATCTGTAAAGCATAACCAACAGATAATGCTGCTTCTGTACCTGTAAATGTTCCTGTTTGCACTCCGTTTTCGTCATAACCATCAAAATCTCCATAATTAATATAGGTCATTCCTGCATGTAAGGTTTGTGTGCGTCTGTCCCAAGTGTATGCGTATGCTGCAGTACCATATGAGATTCCGCCCAAATAGTTACTAAAATTTAGTGCCAACTGATTATCCATTTCTGCATTTATTGCAGAAGGATTATATAAGCCTTGTGTAACATCATAATCTATATTAGTTAAGACTTTACCACCTAAAGCCGCTTGACGTGGAGAGGATACTAAGTTTAAAAATTGATAGGTTGATTGTCCACCCAATTGCGCAACACAAAATGTGCTACTTAGCAATATTAAAAATGGGACAATTTGATTTTTAAACATAGTTTACAAAGTAAATAAATCTACAGTTAAACGCAGATATTGTAAATTTATTTTTCTACTCGATAATTGAGAATTGAATAATCTGAAATTTACTTTAATTTTAACTTTTGCCCAATTTGTAAATTATTGAATTTAACGTTATTCAGTTCTGTTAATTTTTTGACTGTTGTTTTATATTTTTTAGCCAAGTTATAAAGGTTGTCTCCTTTAACAATAGTATGATAATCGACACCTTCTGTAGCTTCTTTAGCTTCTGCTTTAGCGTCTTCTGAAGTATCTACTTCTACTTCTGCTTCCTCTTTTATTGGAGTTTTAGCAACGACTTCTTCTTGAATAACTTCTTCTTTTACAACTTCTTTTTTAGGTGTTGCAGACTTAACTTTATCTAGTTTTGCTTGTAAAACGTCCTCTTTTGCTTTAATTTCTTCTGTTTTTTCTACAACCTCAACTAAATCTTTAACGGTCTCCTTTTTTGTTTCTAATACTTTATCCTCAGGTTTAACTTCTTTTTTAACCGATTTCTTTTTAGCTAAAGCTAATTGTCTTTGTGCTTCTTCTAATTGTTTTCTTGCTGCTATAACTTCTGGAGATTCTTCTTCTACAACGACTTCTTTTACTTCTTCAACTTCTGTTGTAGTAGTTTCAGTAGTTGCTGTTGGTAATACCATTGGTCTAGAATAGGTGCTTTTTCTAGTTACTGCTTTTCTTGCTTCTGGACTTTCTGTTTTTGCTGGAGTTGTTACAGTTACAGGGACTGTATTAGCACTTGAAGGTGGTGGAGCCATAGTCAGATGGCGACTGTCCAGGACGTAATTTTGCAATAATAGTATCGTCTCCAGAATAACTTATTACTGGACTACTTGATGTTACTAAAACACGGTTAATTATTTTAATCTCTTGACCTAAACTAAGCTTATTAGATGTAAGTTTGTTATCTCTTTTTAATTGATCTATACTAAGATTATGCTTTTTAGCTATAGATGATAAAGTTTCTCCTTTTGAAACTTTATGTGTAGAAATGTCATTGTAAACAACACCACTTGCAGTAGTACGTAATTGTTCTGGGTCTGTTTTTGCATGCTCTAAATAAACATACTCGCCAGTTTTTGTTGACATATAAGCTTCTTTGTCTTCTATAACTATTGGAAGAAACTCTTCTTCTACTTCTTGTGCTAAACTTAAATTAGCAAAGCAAAACATCAAAATAAATAGTACTTTTTTCATTTTAATAAAAGGATTAATTATAACAAATATAAACTATTGTGTTTAACCTACTTTAAAGCTAAATTTTGACCTATAGAAATAATATTGCTTTCTAAATTATTTAAAGTCTTTATTGTGGCAACAGAAACACCTGTTTTTCTAGAAATTGCGTACAAGGTATCTCCTTTTTTGACTATCCAAGAATCACCATTTGAAACCTGAGAACTTGCATCATAACCTATTTTTAATGATTGCCCAATGCTTAAAGTATTGTCTTCAAGATTATTAACAGATTTGATTTGAGCCATACTTACACCATACTTTTTTGATATAGAGTATAATGTTTCTCCTCTGACTACTGTATGTGTGTTTACAATTTCTGAATTATTCTCTGACGTTGAATAGTTAGTAGTTGTGTTAGGTTTTCCGTTTGTATATCTAGTTTCGCCTGTTTTTGTATTTAGTATTGCTGGTTTACCATCTAAAACAATCTCTACTAAATGGTCTTGTGCAAATGCTACAAACGTGTTTAATAATAATGATAGTACAATTAGTTTTTTCATGAATGTCTTGATTTTTTATTTCCGCTTAAGCGAAACTTTTTATAATTTTTTTGCGTTTTTTACTTTCTGTTTTGTGATTGCGATATCGATAACCTCTAACATATCTGTTACATAATGAAACGTTAGTCCTTTTAAATATTCTGGTTTAATATCTTCTATATCTCTTCTATTATCTTCACAAAGTAAGATTTCTTTTATTTTTGCGCGTTTTGCAGCTAATATTTTTTCTTTTATTCCACCAACTGGTAAAACTTTCCCACGAAGTGTAATTTCTCCAGTCATGGCTAAACTTTTCTTTACTTTACGTTGCGTAAATAAAGAGACTAAAGAGGTTAACATCGTTACACCAGCACTTGGTCCATCTTTTGGTGTTGCACCTTCTGGAACGTGGATGTGTACGTTATAGTTTTCAAATACTTCTTGTTTTATATTAAGTTCTTCTGCATGTGCTTTAATAAACTCCATTGCAATTGTAGAAGACTCTTTCATTACCTTACCTAAGTTTCCTGTAATATTTAAAGATCCTTTACCTTTAGATAAAATTGATTCTATAAACAAAATATCGCCTCCTACTCTAGTCCAAGCTAATCCTGTAACTACTCCTGCAACATTATTGTTTTCGTATTTATCGCGTTCTAGCTTTGGTTCACCAAGTACATCTACAATAATAGCATCTGTAACTTTTACTTGATAGTCTTCTTCCATAGCAATGCTTTTTGCTGCATAACGCACCATTTTTGCTAATTGCTTTTCTAGTCCACGTACACCAGACTCACGCGTATAACCTTCCACAATTTTTTCTAATTGTGGTTTTGCAATTTTTAAATGTTTGTCTGTTAAACCATGCTCTTTTAATTGTTTAGGTAATAAATGACGTTTGGCTATTTCTACCTTTTCTTCAATAGTATAACCAGTAACGTTTATAATTTCCATTCTGTCTCTTAAAGCTGGCTGAATGGTATTTAAACTGTTAGAAGTAGCAATAAACATAACCTTAGATAGGTCATAACCCATTTCTAGGAAATTATCATGGAACTCAGCATTTTGTTCTGGATCTAATACTTCTAGTAATGCAGAAGATGGGTCTCCTTGATTAGAATTTGACAGTTTATCAATCTCGTCTAAAACAAATACTGGATTAGAGGTTCCTGCTTTTTTCAAGTTTTGAATGATACGTCCTGGCATTGCACCAATATAGGTTTTACGATGTCCACGTATTTCTGCTTCGTCACGTAAACCACCTAAGCTCATACGTACATACTCACGTCCTAAAGCTTCTGCAACAGATCTTCCTAAAGAAGTTTTTCCAACTCCTGGAGGACCATACAAACATAAAATTGGCGACTTCATATCGTTACGCAGTTTTAAAACTGCAAGATGCTCGATAATTCTTTTTTTAACATCGTCTAAACCATAGTGGTCACGATCTAATATTTTTTCGGCACGTTTTAAATCAAATTTATCCTTGCTAAACTCGTTCCAAGGTAAATCTAAAAATAAGTCTAAATAGTTACGTTGTATAGAATACTCGGCAACTTGAGGATTCATACGTGTCATTTTTGCTAATTCTTTGTCAAAATGCTTTCCAACTTTTTCGTCCCATTTTTTAGATTTAGCACGCTTCTTCATATCTTCAATCTCCTCTGCATTACCTCCTCCTAATTCTTCTTGGATGGTTTTTAATTGCTGATTTAAAAAATACTCACGTTGTTGCTGATTTAAATCGCTTTGCACTTTAGACTGAATGTCGTTTTTAAGTTCTAATTTCTGAAACTCAACATTCATAAAACGTAAGGTTTCTAAAGCACGATCTTTAAGATGATTCATTTCTAAAAGTGCTTGTTTTTCGTCTACATTTAAATTCATGTTAGACGAAACAAAATTGATTAAAAACGAATCACTCTCGATGTTTTTAATAGCAAAAGTAGCTTCTGTTGGAATGTTTGGACTATCCTTTATTATTTGTACAGCAAGCTCTTTAATAGATTCTATTATAGCTGCAAACTCTTTATTTTTAGCAGCAGGTTTTGCTTGAGGTACTTCTTTTACTGTTGCTTTTATATAAGGCTCTTCCGTTAAGACTTTATCAATTTCAAATCGTTTTTTACCTTGTATAATTACTGTTGTGTTACCATCAGGCATTTTTAAAACTTTTAAAATCCTAGCAACAGTACCAACTTGATGTAGGTCTTCTGCTTTTGGGTCTTCTACAGCTTCATCAATTTGAGAGACAACACCAACCACTTTTCCGCCTTTATTAGCATCATTAATTAATTTGATAGACTTATCTCGTCCTGCAGTAATTGGTATTACAACTCCTGGAAATAATACTGTATTACGTAATGATAATATTGGTAAAGATTCTGGTAATTCTTCCTTTGCTATTTTTTCTTCATCTTCAGGTGTCATTAACGGAATTAACTCTAAGTTTTCATCAAAATCCTGCAATGACAAACTGTCAAGTGATATAAAGTTAGATTTTTTCATATGCATATATAAGCCAAAATGTCACTTTATTAGTGGCATTTAAACTATTTGTTTTTTAATAATTATATTAAACTACTGCTATTGTATTGATATACTTGCTAATAACCATAAACAATAACTGTGTTTGACTATTAAAATTTCAATTAATGTGCCAATAATTAAATTAAACTATAACTTTTTTTAATGAAAGTGTAACAAAGTGTTTTAACTTTCCTCTTTATAATAAACAAACCATTTTTTGACACTAACCCATCAAAATATCGAGCAACTTGTTGCGCTTTGTCTATCAGGTAACCAATTGGCGCAATTGGAAATCTATAATAGATATTATAAAGCGATGTATAATACCTCGTTAAGAATTGTCAAGGATAGTTTTGAAGCCGAAGATATAATGCAAGATTCTTTTTTGACTGCATTTACTAAGTTGGATAAACTAAAACAAATAAGCACATTTAGTGCTTGGTTAAAACGTATTGTTATTAATAATAGCATACACGCTTTTAATAAAAACAAAAAAAAGGATGAAGTTGCTTTGGACGATGTGCTTTATAAAATTGAAGATCAACAAGGAATAGACACAACAACCGAATTTACTTCTGTTAAAGCAAAACAAATTTTAGACACTTTAAATGATTTAAAATCTAATTACAGAATTGCCTTAACCTTAAATTTAATTGAAGGTTATGATAATGAAGAAATTAGCGAAATAATGCAAATAAGTCATGCTAACTGTAGAACAACCATCTCTAGAGCTAAAGACAGTCTAAGAAAAAAATTAGAACAATTAAACTAATTGTTATGAAGGATAATATAGAAAAACTATTTAGTGATTTAGAAAACCAGTTTGATATACAAGCACCAAGTACTGGACATCAACAACGTTTTTTAGAAAAATTAAATAATGTTAAAAACGACACTAAAGTAGCTAGTACAAAAACTAGTTACTGGAAACCTTTATTAGGTATTGCTGCATCAATAGCGTTAATTTTAACTATTACGTTTAATGTAAAAGCAGAATCTAGTCATAAAGATTTAGCAAGCGTATCACCAGAATTAGCTGAAACTCAAAACTTTTTTTCAAATACTATTACTTATGAGTTAAATAAGTTAAACACAGAAAAAAGTCCAGAAACAGAAAAGCTGGTAAACGATGCCTTATTAAGATTAGAGCAATTAGAAAAAGAATACCAATCTTTAAAAATAAACTTAACAGAAAGTGGAGAAGACCAACGTGTTATTTACGCTATGATTACCAACTTTCAAAACAGAATAGACTTATTACAAAACACCCTTTTAAAAATAGAAGAGTTAAAAATATTAAAACAAAACAACTATGAAACAACTATATAAACTAGCTTTTTGCCTACTACTTCCGCTAATAGCATTTTCCAATACTGGAGATATGGATGGTAAGCATACCAAAAAGAAAACAATAACTAAAGCCTTTACAGTTAATTCAAATGCTACCTTAAAAATAGCTAATAAATATGGTAATTTAGATATCGTCACTTGGACTGGAAATACTATTGAATTTGAAATTACTATAACTACAAATGGTAATGATGCTGAAGAAGTACAAAAAAAATTAGATGATATTGATGTCGAGTTTTCAGCAACTTCAAGTTTAGTATCAGCCGAAACGATTATTGGGAAAAAGAAGAAAAACTCTTGGTGGAGTTGGTCTAATAATAACAATGTTAATATGAAAATAAATTATGTTGTTAAAATGCCAATAACTAACAATGTCAATTTAAATAATGATTACGGAAGTATCAATTTAGATACGCTTGAAGGTCATTGCGAAATTAATTGTGACTATGGTAAAATTACAACTAAAGAGTTATTGGGAGATAACACTAATCTTAATTTTGATTACTCTAATAATTGTTATTTTGAATATATTAAAAACGGAAAAATCAATGCAGATTATAGTGGCTTCACTGTAGCTAAGACTAAAACTTTAGGCATTATTGCGGATTACACAAAGTCGCTTGTAGAAATTGCAGAAAACATAGAGTATAATTGCGATTACGGAAGTTTAAGAGTCAACAAACTAAACAACATAAACGGAAATGGAGACTACCTTACAGTCGTGCTTGGTGACGTGTATAAAAACGTTAACATTAATGCTGATTATGGCTCAATTAAAATAGGTAAAATGACCAAAAATGCAGAGAACATAACGATAGACTCTGATTATGTTGGCACAAAAATTGGAATTGATCCTGAGTATGCTTTTGATTTTGAAATAGATTTAGAATATGGAAGTTTAAAAGGTGACAATAATTTTGAAATGGAAACAAAAAAAGTACAACATTCAGATAAATATTATTCTGGTTACCATTATAAAAAAAACTCAGGGAATTTAATTAAAATAAACTCAGAATACGGAAGCGTCACTTTTGAAGAAAAATAAGCTATTAATCTAAAACAAATCATCATGAACTTTTCAAAAAAAAATCACAAACACTTAAACAATAAGAATAGTGTTAGTAAAACACTTAAAAAAACTTTATTATTAGGATTAGCTCTTGTTGCTTTTACATCATGTAATGCACAATGGGGAAATGGGAAAACCATTAAAGGAAATGGAGAAGTAACTACTATAACTAGAAGCACATCAGATTACGACGCTATAAGATTAGCTGGTTGGATGGATTTTAAACTTATAGAAGGTACAGAAGGTAACATAACTATTAAAGGAGAAAGTAACCTTCTAGAATACATCTTAACAGATGTAGAATCTGGCGGATTAATTGTAAAAGCAAAAAATAACATTAATCTAAAACCAAGCGGAAGTAAGACTATAACAATCACTATTCCTTTTAAGGATATTGATAAAGTATCGCTTTCTGGTTCTGGAGATGTAACTTGTAACTCTACAATAGATTCTAATGATTTTGAAGCAAAAGTATCAGGTTCTGGAGATGTAACTTTAGATGTAAAAGCACAAAGTGTTGAAGCTAGTGTTACTGGATCTGGAGATTTAACTTTAACTGGAAACACTACTAACCTTGAAGCTAGTGTTACTGGATCTGGAGATTTTCATGGTACTAACCTTGAAGCAGATTATACAGAAGCTAAAGTGACTGGTTCTGGAGATGTAGAAGTTGTCGCAAAAAAGAAATTAAAAGCACGTGTCACTGGTTCTGGTGATATCGATTATAGTGGAAACCCTGAAAAAGTGGATACTAAAGTGACTGGTTCTGGAGATATTAGTGGTTAGAAAAATTTATTTAATAAAAAAAAGCCACTATTTTTTATAGTGGCTTTTTTTATAATAATATTTGTGTTCTAATTTAAAGAATATGATGTTAAAGCACTATGATCTGCAGAACCAATAGACTCTATTAACCCTACATTTTTGGCATAGTAGTAATCTGTATAATCTACTGTTGTATTTCCTGGTATTGTTAGTGCTAATTTAACATGCAATACATCTGTATAATCATTACCTTCTACAGTTCTTGTTAAATCTCTTCCAATCATTTCAAAAGTATAGTTAGCCTGAACAGGTATGTCTGGAATTTCAGGAAAACCTGCTTGATTTGGTGTATACGATACAACATAATCAACTTCTGTTGACCATGTCTCTCCTACTAGAGCACTATCTTTAAGTAACGCAACTTCAATATCAGAAGTTGAAATATCATATCCAGGTATTGGAAAATTATCAGCAGATTGTCTCGTATAGTATACATCACCAGATTTTCTTAAATAAGCTTCAGCTCCAAATAAGTAATCAAACTTATAATAATCAAATCCGTCAATAGTTTCTATAGAAACCATACTATAACTTACAGATCCATAATAAGTTGAATTAAAATCCCATTCATTATTAATTTCTCTAGGCCAATAATCTCCAGAAGAAGTTTCTTCTTGAACATTATTAACACTTCCTAATCCTGTTGGCCCTGTAGATCCAGCTGTATTGGTATTGTTTGTTAAGTCAAAACCATCTAAAGGTTCATTTTCGCAACTAAAAACTAACAAAACTAAAGTAAGAGATAAAAGTGGTAAAAGTATTTTTTTCATTTTATAAAAAATTATTGATAAACAAACTTAACAAATTAATTTAATTCTCCTTGTTTAGGAACTCTAAAAAGTAGGACAATACCAATTAAGAAAAATACAAATAAAAACAAGATGGCATTACGCATACTTCCTGTTATTTGGTCTATAGTAGCAAAAATCACCATACCAATTACAATTCCTATTTTTTCTGCTACATCGTAAAAACTAAAATATGAGGTTGTATCTTCTGTCTCTGGTAAAAACTTTGAATATGTAGATCTTGCTAAAGACTGTACTCCACCCATAACCAAACCAACAAATCCAGCTGCTATATAAAACTGTATTGGTGTTACCATAAAATAGGCATAAAAACATAAAGCCATCCAAATACAATTTACAATTATAAGTGTCTTAATATTTCCGTATTTTGCAGATGCTCTAGAGGTTAAAAAAGCACCTAGTATTGCTACTAATTGAATAATTAAAATACTTACTATTAAACCCATAGTTTTAGCATCAGAGCCTCCCCAAGCAATTTCTTCTTCTCCAAAATAGACTGCTACCAACATTATAGTTTGTACTGCCATACTAAACACAAAAAATGCTACTAAATAACGTTTTAATCTAAGGTTTTGATTTAATTGTATCCACACTGTTTTTAATTCTTTTAATCCATTAAAAACAACCGCTTTTGTAACTTTATGTCCTTTAGATACACCTTTAGGCAAGATGTAAAATGAATATTGACTAAACCCAATCCACCAAATACCAACCATTATAAAAGAGTAACGCATTGCTACTTGTGAAGCGGTTTCTATAACCTTTCCATTTTCTGTTATATTATCTTCGATGGATAATAATTCTGGACGCAAAACCATAAAAAGATTTATTAATAATAGTAGTACACTACCAACATAACCTAAACTAAATCCTTTAGCACTAATACTATCTTGTTGTTCTGGATAAGCAATATCTGGCAAATAAGAATTATAAAACACCAAACTTCCCCAATATCCAATTAATCCCATAAAATAGAATAACAAGCTTAAATGAATACTTTCTAAACTAAACCAGTATAGCCCAATACATCCAAGACCTCCTACATAACAGAAAAATTTTAAAAAATTTTTCTTGTTACCAACATAGTCTGAAATACCAGATAAAATTGGTGATGTAAAAGCCACTACTAAAAATGTAAATGCTGTAACATAAGTAATTAAAGCTGTGCTTTTAAAAACCATTCCAAAAGCATGTACTACTTTTTCTGTTTGAGAAACAAATAATGCAGAATAAAATATAGGAAATATAGAAGACGCAATAGTTAAAGTGTAAACTGAATTTGCCCAATCATAAAATGCCCAAGCGTTAAGTAGTTTTTTACTTCCTTTTTCTAGTTTTGCCATTTATTAGTTGTTAGTTAATGTATAAAAATACAAAAGCTGCTCTTTTATAAAGAGCAGCTTCGAAAGTAATTAAATATTTTTAAAAGTAACTTAATATTTACCTAAAGGTCTAAAACTTGATACACCAAACTTTTTAGCTTCAGCTTTAGCAGTTGGCGCTAATGCAGTTAAATTAGTTATACGTGTTTGATTTGCTGGATGCGTACTTAAAAATTCTGGTGGTGCTTGTCCTCCACTTGCTTTTGCCATACGTTTCCATAATTCTGCAGCCTCATCTGGATTATATCCAGCTAATGCTGTTAAATACAAACCTATTCTGTCTGCTTCTGTTTCATGACTTCTACTAAAAGGTAACATTCCTAAAACACTAGATCCTACACCATAATATTGGTTAAAAGCATTTCTAGTCTTATCATCTTTTATTGCAATATTTCCAGCAACAGCTAATCCTTGTTGTAACATTCCAGCACTCATACGTTGCTGTCCATGATTAGCTAGTGCGTGTGCAACTTCATGACCCATAATTGCAGCTATAGCTGTTTCGTTTTCTGCAACTGGTAAAATCCCAGTATAAAATACTATTTTACCTCCTGGCATACACCACGCATTAACAATATCCTCGTTAATTAAGTTGTATTCCCATTTATAATCATTTAAGTAACCTTGTTGACCATTTGCGTTTAACCAACGTTCCGCAGCTACAGCAATACGCTGTCCTACACGTTTAATCATATCTGCACGAGTTGTTCCAGTCTCTACTTTACTTTCAGTAAGTACTTGGTTATATTGTGCAAATGCAGTTGGAAACAATTGTGCATTAGACACAAATGCTAAAGTTTTTTTTCCAGTAAATGGGTTTGTTGCACAAGACAAAAACATTATTAATGTTAGTGTTACTACTATTGTGTTTTTAAATTTCATGGTAAATATTATTTATTCTTTTATAAAACTACAAAAACTTAGCCAAAATTACTCATTGCCTTAATTTCATTGTAAAGAAATATCGATAAACGTTAAAAATAGTCTTTAAACTGTATTATTTATACTATTGTTTTCCAAATAGGTGAATTTCTGTAAACTCTTTTTCAACAGAAATAGACTGAAAACCATTAGTATCTACTTTTTTCAAATCAATCTCTACATTATCAATTTGGAAAGAAGTAATTGTAAATGGTAAATTATGAAACACAAGGTTAAACTTACTATACTCAGCATTAAAATCTCCGCGTTTATGCTGTTGTAAAATTAATTCTTCTTTTTTACCTGTAACTTTAAAAGTACGTAAACTAAATCTTCCTTTTTTATAATCATATCCATCATGTGCATCATCATATAATTTTGAAGATTCTTTTCCTTCTTTGTAATATATATCTAAAGTTATTTCATCAAATTTCTTTTCTCCAACATATTGTTGTACAGGATATTTAGGTATTACTGCTCCTTCTTTTATAAATATTGGCATGCTGTCTAAATCTGCATCTACCCATACTTCTTTTCCGCCTTCTACAACTTCATCTGTCCAGAAGTTATACCAATTACCTTTTGGTACATACATACGTCTACCTTTTGCATTTGGTTCTTGAATTGGGCAAACTAAAATTTGTTCACCATAAATAAACTCATCACTTCTATAGTGGGTTCCATGATCTTCCTGATCGTATAAAACTAACGATTTTAGTATTGGCGTTCCATCGTTTATATACTTCCAAAATGCAGTATATAAATATGGTAAAAGCTGATATCTCAATTCAACAAACTTTCTTACTATACCTGTAATTTCTTCCCCAAAAACCCAAGGTTCTTGATCTCCATGATCACCAGAAGAATGTACTCTACAAAATGCATGAAATACTCCTAATTGTATCCAACGTGCAAACAACTCGCCTTGAGGTTGTTCTGCAAAACCACCAATATCACTTCCTGCAAAAGAAAAACCAGACATTGCCATACGTTGCGCTTGGTTGTTGGCTATTGCTAGATGTTCCCAAGTTGCAACATTGTCTCCCATCCAAGTGGATGTATAACGTTGTGCTCCAGAATAGGCTGATCTTGTAATTACAAAAGGTCTTTTTGGGTAGGCGTACTTTTTTAAACCATGGTAAGTAGCACGAGCCATTTGTGTACCATAGATATTGTGCGCTTTTCTGTGTGAACAAGGATTACCATCATAATCATGACGTACATCATCTGGAAATGATTTATTAGGAACGTCCATTACTGCTGGCTCATTCATATCATTCCACACACCTTTTACACCAATGTCTTCAATTAGTTCTTTAAACAAACCTGACCACCATTCTCTAACTTCTGGTTTTGTATAGTCTGGAAAATAACATTCTCCTGGCCAAACTTTTCCTTTCATGTATGGTCCATCTGCACGTTTACAGAAATAATCTTTATCTAATGCTTCTTTAAAAACATCGTATTCTAAATCTATTTTAATTCCTGGATCTATAATTACAACAGTTTTAAAACCATCGTCTTCAAGCTCTTTAACCATTCGTTTAGGGTCTGGAAAATGGTTTTTATCCCAAGTAAAACATCTAAAACCATCCATATAATCTATATCTAGATAGATTGCATCACAAGGAATTTTTAAGTCTCTAAATGTATTTGTTACTTCTTTTACATTTGCTTCTGGATAATATGACCATTTACATTGGTGAAACCCTAAAGCCCATAATGGTGGTAAAGCATGTGGTTTTCCTGTTAAATCTGTATAGTTTTTAACGACATCTTCCATTTGTGGTCCATAAATGAAATAATAATTCATTTCTCCACCTTGAGCCCAAAAACTGGCTACATTTCTTCTTTCGTGTGCAAAATCGAAATGAGATTTAAATGTGTTATCAAAGAAAATACCGTAAGATCTATTATCATGAATTGCTGTATAAAATGGAATAGCCTTATAGATTGGGTCAGTATTTTTACCAAATGCGTAAGAGTCTGTTGCCCAATTTTCGAATCGCTTTCCTTTTAAATTAACATCTACAGGTTTGTCTCCTAGTCCATAAAAACTTTCAGCTTTTTGACAAACCTTACTCATTTTTACAATGTCTCCTCCAAACTCATAGCTTTCTTCCCAATGAAAACCTATTTCGTCTTTGTTAATTAGTTTCTTATCAATAGCATCAAATAAAGCAACTTGCATGCTTAATTTTTCAACTTCACAAATTAGTTTTTTAGTTGTAATTATATAATGTGTATCTGTTTCAGTAACATCTAAAAAACTATAACCTCTACTTGCATGTATTGTGACTCCATAAGAAAAATCTTTTTCAAATTTTCCGGTTGTACTGTATCTAAAACGTATTACACTGTCTCTAACAACTGTGACTTGTAATACAACACCATTTTTTGAAAAAAAATGAAGTGTATCTACATCCTTTTTGTAGTTTATTATTTCTGAAGGAAATAAATTTCCTTTTTGTTCTAATTCTGTGTTTACAATCATAATTGCAATATTATTGGGTCATTAATATGTAAAAAAACGGAATTTTCACAGTCTTTAAAAGCAATAATAGTTGTAATTATTAAGAATTATTAACTATATCGTTTTCGATATTAAAAATTGAAGAATCATTAATTTAATTAATGAAAATAAAGGTTTTAGTAATATTAAATTTATTGATATTTAAAAACAACCATTCCTAATGGAGGAATTGTAATTTCTATCGAGTTTTTTCTAGAATGCCATAACTTAGCTTGGGATGTCAAGTTTTTATTTTCAAAATCTCCAGTACCAAAATATGATTTATCATCACTATTAAATATTTGTGTAAGTTTTCCTTTTTTAGGTAAGCCTATTCTGTAGTTTTCCAAAGGAACTGGTGTCATATTACAAGCTATTACAAGGTTATCTTTTGGTTTGTTCCCTTTTCTAATATATACTAAGACAGAATGTTCTGCATCTCCATAATCAATCCACTCAAAACCATCATGCGAGAATTGTTTTTCATGTAAAGCTGGTTGAGATTTATATAAAGCATTTATGGATTTTATGTACTCTTGCATGCCTTTATGTGGCTTATATTGTAATAAGTGCCAATCTAAACTAGTTTGAAAATCCCATTCTTCACTTTGACCAAATTCTGCGCCTTGAAACAATAGTTTTGTTCCAGGATGTGTAAACATATAACCATAAAGCATACGTAAATTTGCAAACTTTTGCCACTCGTCTCCAGGCATTCTATTTAATATAGATTTTTTACCATACACCACTTCGTCATGACTTAAAGGAAGCATAAAATTTTCGGTAAATGCATAGGTCATTGAAAACGTGATGTCGTTTTGATGGTGTTTTCTATAAATAGGCTCTTTTGCAAAATATTGAAGTGTATCATGCATCCAACCCATCATCCATTTCATACCAAATCCTAAGCCTCCTAAAAACACAGGTTTTGATACACCTGGAAATGCAGTAGACTCTTCTGCTATAGATTGTACATCTGGAAAATTACCATAGATAGCCTGATTTAATTCTTTCATAAAAGCAATTGCTTCTAAGTTTTCTCTTCCACCATAAATGTTAGGTTCCCACTCGCCTTCTTCTCTACTATAATCTAAAAATAACATAGACGCTACCGCATCTACACGTAATCCATCTGCATGATATTGATCCAACCAAAATAAGGCGTTACTAATTAAAAAAGACTTAACTTCATTACGTCCATAATTAAATATTAAACTTTTCCAATCTTGATGGTAGCCTTTACGTTTATCTGGATGCTCATATAAACATGAACCATCAAAAAAACCAAGTCCATGTGCATCTTCTGGGAAGTGTGATGGCACCCAATCTAATATGATTCCTATATTATTTTCGTGTAATTTATCTACTAAAAGTTTAAACTCTTCTGGATAACCAAATCGTGATGTTGGTGCAAAATAACCTGTAACTTGATAACCCCAACTTGGATCGTAAGGAAACTCCATAATTGGCATCAACTCGACATGTGTAAAGTTCATCTCTTTGACGTAGTTAACTAAATCATCAGCCAATTCGATATAGGATAAAAAACGATTTTCTTCTATTTGTTTTTTCCAAGAGCCTAAGTGGACTTCGTAGACTGAGTATGGTGCATCTAGAGCATTTTTTTTCTTTCTGGATAACATCCATTTACTGTCTTTCCAACTATAATCGTCTTCCCAAACTATAGATGCTGTTTTTGGGTTATGCTCATAACGTCTAGCGTAAGGATCTGCTTTTTCGGTTACAATTCCATTATTGTGGCTTTCTATTTTGTACTTATATGTTGTACCTTTTCCAATATTTGGTATAAAACCTTCCCAAATTCCGCTTTCATCCCAACGTACATTTAAAATATGTTCTCCTGCTTTCCAATAATTAAAATCTCCAATTACAGATACTTGTTTTGCACTTGGTGCCCAAACTGAAAAATAAGTACCTTCTACTCCATTTAATGTTATGACATGAGAGCCAAATTTTTCATATAACTTATAATGTTTTCCTGATTTAAATAAATTAATATCAAAATCTGTAAATAAGCTATGCGCTATTACTTTAGACATATAGTTTTTGTGTAAGCTTTATTTAATTATTGTTCCTTTTGGAATTGTAGCTCCTTTTTTAATAACAACTATACCGTCTTTAATTAGGTAAGTATCAGTTTCGATATCTTTTAAATTTGGTCCTCCTTCTATTTTGACATCATCACCAATTCTGCAATTTTTATCTATTATACAGTTATTTATATAACACCTATCACCTATTCCTAATAGGTTTTCAATTTTATTGTCTTCAATTGTTTTTAAAGATTCATAAGTATTATTACCCATCATATATGTGTTTAGTATGACAGATTCTTTACCTATTCTGGATCGTATACCAATAACACTTCTTTCTATTTTTGCTGCATGAATAATACAACCATCAGAAATTACTGTTTTATTTAAAAGTGTTCCAGATATTTTAGATGTTGGTAATATCCTTGCTCTTGTATACACACGATCATCTGCATAAAGGTTAAATTTGGGTATATCGTCTGTTAAACCAATATTGGCTTCAAAAAAAGAATCTATTGTACCAATATCTGTCCAATATCCTTCATATTGATAACTTAGTGTTTTATGTTTATGTATGGATTGCGGAATAATTTCTTTTCCAAAATCTATGGTATCAGGATTTTCCATTAATTTAATTAATAAGTCTCTATTAAAAATATAAATGCCCATAGAGGCTAGATAATTTCTGCCTTCACTTTTCATTTCATCACTAACATCAGAGGTCCAATCTGGTAACAATTCTGCTGCTGGTTTTTCTATAAAAGAAGTAATTATGTTATCATCGTCGGTTTTTAATAGTCCAAATCCAGTTGCATCATTTGCGTTTACTGGATAAGTTGCAATAGATATTTCTGCATTACTTGCTTCGTGTTTATCAATCATATCTTGCAAATCCATATTGTATAATTGATCTCCAGAAAGTATTAAAGCATACTCAAAATCATTTTGTAAAAAATGATGCATACTTTGTCTTACTGCATCTGCTGTACCCTGAAACCATTTATCACTTTGCATAGTTTGTTCTGCTGCCAAAACATCCACAAAAGCTGAGCTAAAAAAACTAAAATGGTAGGTGTTTTTTATATGTTTATTTAAAGATGCAGAGTTAAACTGTGTTAACACATACATCCTTTTAATATCTGAGTTTATACAATTAGAAATAGGTATATCCACCAATCTATATTTACCTGCTATTGGTACTGCTGGTTAAGATCTATCGGCTGTTAAAGGGTATAATCTGGAACCTTGTCCTCCTCCTAAAATTATAGAAAGTACTTTATTGTTAATCATATTTGCTAGTATATTGATTGGTATAAATTGATATATTCTTTTGCAGACACATCCCAAGAATGGTCTATGGTCATTATTTTTTTTCTAATTGATTTAAATTTAGTTTTGTCATTATATAGTAGAGTTGCTCTTTGTATTGCATACTCTACTTCTTCCGCATTTACATTATTATGACAAAGTCCAAAACCATCATTATTTATATCGATAACAGTATCTTTTAATCCACCAATACTTCTAACTATTGGTATTGTTCCATAACGTAAAGCATACATTTGATTAAGTCCACAAGGTTCTACCCTTGATGGCATTAATAAAAAATCTGCTCCTGCATAAATAATGTGTGATAGTCTTTCGTCATAACCAATATACGCATTATATTTTCCTTTAAAGGATGCTTTTAGGTTATTTAATTCATTTTCTGTTTCTGCTTGTCCTGAACCTAAAACTAAAATTGAAATATCTTCTTTTTCTAAACTATTTTTAAATACTTCAGAAAAAACATCAACACCTTTTTCTCCAACCAATCGACCTATAAATGCAAAAAGTGGTTTGGTTTCGTCTAAATTAAATTGTTTACATAACCATTTCTTATTGCCTTGTCTTCCAGATCGTACAGTTTTTATATTGTAATTTTTAATAATATAATGGTCAGTTTCTGGGTTCCAAACTTGTGTATCTATTCCATTTAAAATTCCGACACATTTATTAGTTTCATGACTTAATAATGCTTCTAATCCATTAGCGTTTTCTTTAAGTTCTTCCATATAACTTGGTGATACAGTTGTGACACGCCAAGCACATTTAATAGCTGCAGCTAGAGGATTGATAGTATTATTCCAATCTAACAATCCTGTTTTTGAACTATCAAACTCTGGAATTAAATGCAACTTATCATACCCAAACCAACCTTGGTATTGCGCATTATGTATTGTAGTAATAACTGGAATTTTATTTAGACTTTGATATTTAAAACTTTCTTGAAGCATAAATGGAATTAATCCTGTATGATGGTCGTGACAATGTATAATTTCTGGTTGCTCTTTTAAAATTAAAATCCAATCTAAAACTGCTATTTGAAATGCTAAAAAGCGATTGGTATCATCTGCAGAATACACGTAATCTTTAAAAAGTAATTCTGGTATATCAACAAAAAACACATCAAAATCTAAAATTTTGTCTTTTGTTTTTAAAATATTAAACACAAATTGTGATTCTCCTAAAATTAATGTCGCTTCATAAATCTTAGAAAAAGTATTTGTTTGCGTAAATTTATTATCATAAAAAGGCATTATCACAGAGGTTGGATGCCCTAAATTGTTTTGATATTTAGGTAAAGCTCCAACTACATCTGCTAATCCTCCAACTTTTGCAATAGGATAACATTCTGCGCTGACGTGTAAAATTTTCATTTAAATAAATTAATTATAAGTTGAAAAGTTACACTTAAAATTACAAACATTAAAATGTTATTTTTAATTTAAGTTAACGACTACAATAATTCAAATTTAAAATTTTACGATATCTTTATAATAAATTAAAAATTATGAAAAAAATTGCGATATTATTACTATTAGCTCTGTTTAATTGTAAATCAAATGCACAAGACAGCATTACAAAAGAAAAAAAAGAATCTCTTAAAATATCAAAAACAGATCAACAATGGAAAGCTGAATTGTCTGAAATGGAGTATTATGTATTAAGAGAAGCTGGAACAGAGCGTGCTTTTTCAAGTGCTTTAAATAAAGAATATAGAGAAGGCACATATAATTGTGCTGCTTGCGACACACCACTTTTTAAAAGTGAAAATAAATTTGATTCTGGAACTGGTTGGCCAAGTTTTGATCAAGAAATTGAAGGTAACGTTGCATTTGGAACAGATACCAAAATTGGATATACAAGAGACGAAGAACATTGTGCGACTTGTGGTGGACATTTAGGGCATGTTTTTAATGATGGTCCAAAAGAAACCACTGGAAAAAGACATTGTATAAATGGTGTTGCATTAAATTTTAAACCTAGTGATGAGTAATTATTTACCAAGTACAATTAAACAATTTGAGTATTATAAATGTTTAGGAGATAAAACCTTTGAGCAATTAAGCTTTGAAGAATTGTGTTTTAAACCAAACTCCTATACTAATTCAATAGCTATTATAACCAAACATATTGTTGGTAATATGTTATCGCGTTGGACTAATTTTTTAACCGAAGATGGCGAAAAAGAATGGAGACACAGAGACACTGAATTTGATAACACTTTTACTTCTAAAGAAGCACTTTTAGAATCTTGGAACACAGGTTGGAATTGCCTATTTAACGCTATCAAACCTTTAAATGACAATGATTTAGAACGTATTGTTTATATCAGAAATCAAGGTCATACAATAACAGAAGCTATTAACAGGCAATTAGCACACTACTCCTACCACATAGGTCAAATAGTATTTATTGGTACACTTATTAAAAATGAAGATTGGCAGTCACTATCAATACCAAAAGGTCAATCAAAGCACTACAATAAAGAAAAATTTAAAAAATCTAAAGGTCGTCGTCATTTTACTGATGATTTATGATTGTAATTTTTCAGATTCTAAATTCTTTATTCAAATTTGGTTTTGTAACTTCGTAGCTTCTTAAAAACTACAAAAAATAATAGAATGAGTAAATACGATGTTATTGTTCTTGGAAGTGGACCTGGTGGTTATGTAACTGCTATACGCGCTTCTCAATTAGGCCTTAAAACTGCTGTTGTTGAAAAGGAAAGTCTTGGTGGTGTATGTTTAAATTGGGGTTGTATTCCAACTAAAGCATTACTAAAATCTGCTCAGGTTTTTGAATATTTAAAACATGCTAGTGATTATGGTTTGTCTGTAAAAGAATACGATAAAGATTTTGATGCAGTAGTAAAACGTAGTCGTGGTGTTGCTGAAGGCATGAGTAAAGGTGTTCAGTTTTTAATGAAAAAAAACAAAATTGATGTAATCAATGGTTTTGGAACATTAAAAGCAGGTAAAAAAGTTGAAGTAGACGGAACAGTATATAGTGCAGACCATATAGTTATTGCAACTGGAGCAAGATCTAGAGAGTTACCTAGTTTACCACAAGATGGTAAAAAAGTAATTGGCTACAGAGAAGCAATGACATTACCAACTCAACCAAAAAAGATGATTGTTGTTGGTTCTGGCGCTATTGGTGTTGAGTTTGCTTATTTCTATAACTCAATGGGAACTGATGTAACTATTGTAGAATATTTACCAAATGTAGTACCTGTTGAAGATATTGATGTCTCTAAGCAATTAGAAAAAAGCTTCAAGAAAAGTGGTATAAAAATAATGACTTCTGCAGAGGTAACATGTGTAGACACCTCTGGAAAAGGTGTAAAAGCTACAGTAAAGACTGCTAAAGGTGAAGAAGTTTTAGAAGCAGATATTATTTTAAGTGCTGTAGGTATTAAAACTAATATTGAAAATATTGGTTTAGAAGATGTTGGTATTGCTGTAGACAGAGACAAAATTTTAGTAAACGATTATTACCAAACAAACATCCCTGGATATTACGCAATTGGAGATGTAACTCCTGGACAAGCTTTAGCACACGTTGCTTCTGCTGAAGGGATTTTATGTGTAGAAAAAATTGCAGGAATGCATGTTGAAGCTTTAGACTATGGTAATATACCTGGTTGTACTTATGCAAGCCCAGAAATTGCAAGTGTTGGTTTAACAGAAAAACAAGCAAAAGAGCAAGGTTACGATATTAAAGTTGGAAAATTTCCATTCTCTGCTTCTGGTAAAGCTAGTGCTTCTGGAGCTAAAGATGGTTTTGTAAAAGTAATTTTTGATGCAAAATATGGTGAGTGGTTAGGTTGTCATATGATTGGAGCTGGTGTTACAGACATGATCGCAGAAGCAGTTTTAGGTCGTAAGCTAGAAACTACAGGTCATGAAGTATTAAAAGCTGTTCATCCTCACCCAACTATGAGTGAAGCTGTTATGGAAGCTGTTGCAGCTGCATATGATGAGGTAATACATTTATAAAATAAAAATAGTTTTAAAATAGAAAAAGACGAATCATAATTGATTCGTCTTTTTTGTATATAATTTTATCTTTTTATTTACAAAAAACTCTGGATTGCCAACTCATAACTTTGTAGTCCAAAACCAAGTATAATTCCTTTTGCATTTGGAGATATAAAAGAATGGTGTCTAAACTCTTCTCTACCAAAAGTGTTAGATATGTGTACTTCTACTACAGGAGTTTCAATAGCTTTTACTGCATCAGCAATTCCAACAGAAGTATGCGTATATGCTGCAGCATTTAAAACTATTCCATCATGACTAAAACCAACTTCATGTAATTTATCAATTAATTCTCCTTCAATATTTGATTGAAAATACTCAATAGATACTTTTGGATATTTTGTTTTTATTTCATCTAAAAACTCCGTAAAACTTAAGCTTCCGTATATATTTGGTTCGCGTTTACCTAACAAATTTAGATTTGGACCATTAATGATGATTAGTTTTTTCATACTGTAAAAATACAAAAGTTATGGTATAAAAAAACCGAAGCGAGTTAAGCTTCGGTTTTAAAATATTTTTTTGATAATAAATTAGTTGAATTTATATCCAACACCAACCATCAATAAATTTGTAGTCGTACTAACATCTAAATCACCAGTATAGTAGTCATTTAATTGAAAAGAATATCTTGCTTCTGCAAAGAAATTATCATCAATATCATACCCTAAACCAGCTCCTAAAGAAATTCCAAATCCTGTAAAATCTTCTGGAATATCTTCTAAAGATATATCAAAGTGTGGTCCAGCTTGAATATTAAACTTGTCAGAAACATAGTATTTAGCCATAATTGGAATAGCTATACCATCTCCTCCATCGTCACCTGTACTAGCATATACTACTTCAGGTTGAACATGAAATACATCCGAAATTTCAATATCAGCGACACCTCCAATATAAAAACCAGACTCTGTAGCAGAAATTGAAATACCTCCAGACTCTGCAGAACCAGTTGCACTTAAATAACCTGCTGTAAGTCCAAACTGAGCATTCTGTGCGTTAACACTTGATAATCCAAATACTGCAACAGCAGCAATCATTAATAATTTTTTCATAATTTAATTAGTTTTATATGATTAATAAAGTTCAATCTATAAAATATTTTAGTGCCAACTTGAGGTTATTAACAAGTTATTAACATTTTTATTAACATCTCTTTTTTTTACACCTGAAAATCAATTAGTTATAAAACATATTTTTTTTGGCTCTTTTAATGTTTTATCTTTATAGTATATGAAATGGGTTCAAGCATTAACAGATTATACACTATATTTAAAAATTGAGAGAGGTTTATCTCAAAACTCTATTAATAGTTACATTTTAGATGTAAAAAAACTAATTGACTATCTAGAAACAAATAAAATATCTAAAACGCCAATAACAATTGATAATGAGACTATTAAGGATTTTATATATAACGTTGCTAAAACATTAAATGCAAGATCTCAATCAAGATTAATCTCTGGTTTAAAAGGTTTTTTTACCTATTTAGTATTTGAAGATTACAGAAAAGACAACCCTATAGACACTATTGAATCTCCAAAAATCGGTAGAAAACTACCAGATACATTAAGCGAGACAGAAATAAACAACCTTATTAAAGCAATAGATTTAAGTCATCCTCAAGGCGAGCGTAACAGAGCAATACTTGAAGTTTTATATAGTTGTGGTTTACGTGTTAGCGAATTAACAGATTTGAAAATTTCGGATCTATTTTTTGAAGAAGGTTTTTTAAAAGTAACTGGTAAAGGAGATAAACAACGCTTTGTTCCCATATTAGAAGACACACAAAAGTATATTAACATTTACAAGAAGCAAATTAGAACCCATCTTAATATTCATCCAGAGCATCAAGATATATTGTTTTTAAACAGAAGAGGAAAACAACTTACTAGAGCAATGATTTTTACTATAATTAAAAGGTTAGCAATAAAAATTAATCTTAATAAAACCATTTCACCTCATACATTTAGACACTCTTTTGCAACCCATTTACTAGAAAATGGAGCCGATTTAAGAGCTATACAATTAATGTTAGGTCATGAAAGTATCACAACTACAGAAATTTATACACATATAGATCGAAGTCATTTAACTACAGTTATCAATAACTTTCATCCTAGAAAATGATGCGTTTTATCGAATTTATTTGTTTTTAAACGATAAAATTTTATATATTTGTTTTGTCTAAAATTTTAGACTGAATCCCTAAAACTAACTTGATTAAAAAACCTACTTTATGTCAGAGTTATTTAATGGTATTCACTTAAATCCAAACACACCTCATTTTGAAAATGAGAAATGGCAACTTGCTCTAGAAATATCTAAAGTTGGTATCTGGGATTATAGTGCATCCACTAATCAAGTCTTTTTTTCTAAACCTTCAAAAGCAATAATAGGTTTTGAAGATGATTCCAATTTTGGAAAAAATCCAAACGATTGGAATAATCGTGTACACCCAGAAGATAAAGAAAAATACTTTAAAGATTTCCAAGATCATTTAAAAGGATTAAAACCATTTTATGAGAATAAGCATAGAGTGCTACATAAAGACGGATCATATAGATGGGTTTTAGATAGAGGGCAAATAATAGAAAAAGATCAATTTGGAGCAGCAACCAGAATAATTGGTACACACGTTGACATTACAGAGTATGCAGAAAACGATCAAAAAGTCCAAGAAACTTTAGATTTGGTAGTCAAACAAAACATTAAACTTCAAAATTTTGCACATATAGTAACTCACAATTTAAAGCAACACGCTGGTAATTTTGAAAGTTTATTAGGTTTTTATAAAGAAGCTGAGAGTGAAAAAGAAAAAATAGAAATTATAAATTACTTAAGTACTTTATCAAACTCTCTTACAAAAACTATAAGTAGTTTAAAAGAAATTGTATCTGTACAACACACTAATAACACCAAAATATCTAAACTTTATTTTGCAAAAGAATTAGATGGTATTATACAAAGTTTAAACTTTGTTATTACTGAAAACAATGCTGTTATTAATAATAAAATAGATCCAAAATATTATATATACTACAACCACTCCTATTTTGAAAGCATTTTTCAAAATACTCTTTCTAACGCTTTAAGATATAAACATCCAGATAGAGATCCTATTGTAAATGTGACTTTGGAAGAAGATAATGACAATCTAATTTTAAAGATTGAAGATAATGGTATAGGTATAGATTTAGAAAAGTATGGCGATTCTATTTTTGGTCTTTACAAAACTTTTCATCATAACCCAGAAGCCGAAGGTGTTGGTTTATATTTAGTTAAAAATCAAGTTGAAGCGTTTAACGGTAAAATTGATATTGAAAGTGAAGTAAATAAAGGAACTACCTTTATAATTACGATGCCGAATAATAAAATTTAATTTTACCTATGTATTTCATCGATTAAATCTGCACTTTATCTTGTTAAAGTGCGTTTTATCAACTACCCTAAATTTATAGTATAAAAAAAATGTAAAGAACCCATAGTTTTTCATTTTTGTAGTAACAAACCCCAAATTTGTTACCTACTTATGATATTTACAAACAAAAAAATCAGTAAACAAGAAAAATGTGCTAAATGGCAATATGCCTTAAAAAATTCTGGTATAGGCATGTGGGATTGGGATGCTAAATCCAATACCGTTTTTTATTCTGAAGAATCTAAAAACATTTTAGGTTTTAAAAGCCATGAAATTGCATCCTCAAGTAAAGAATGGGATGATAGAGTACATCCTGAAGACAGAGCAAAATATTTTGAAGATTTTAATAATCATATTTCTGGAATTAACCCTGATTATTATAATGAACATAGAGTATTGACAAAAAACAATACTTACAAATGGATACTTGATAAAGGAAAAGTTATAGAAAGAGACAGAAATGGTAAACCTCTAAGAATTATTGGAACACATACAGATATAACAGAACGAAAAGAGTTTGAAAGCAACCTTACTAACTCGCTCAATATAATTACTAAGCAAAATAATAAATTACAAAATTTTGCATATATAGTTTCTCATAATTTAAAACAGCATGCTGGTAACTTTGAGAGTATTTTAGAGTTTCATGACGAAGCTAATACAGAAATAGAGAAAAAGGAACTAATAACACACCTAAAAACAGTATCTAAATCTTTAACTAAAACTATAAAAAATCTTAATCAGGTTGTTTCAATAGAAAATAAAAAAACACTTAAAATTGAGAAACTATTTTTAGCAATAGAAGTTAACTCAATTTTGGATAGTTTAGAGTTGATAATAAAAGGCGCAAATGCAGACATAAGAAACACTATAGATCCAAGTATTTATATTAACTACGATGCCTCATATTTAGAAAGCATAATACAAAATTTATTGACTAATGCTATAAAGTACAAGCATCCAGATCGTAAGCCATTAATTACTATTTCTTTAGAGAATAAAAAAGAAAATCTGGTATTAAAAATTAGCGATAATGGAATTGGAATTGACTTAGACAAATATGGAGATTCTGTATTTGGATTATATAAAACATTTCACCAAAATCCCGAAGCAGAAGGTGTTGGGTTATACTTAGTAAAAAATCAGATAGAAGCTTTTGGAGGAATGATTGATGTTACAAGTCAGATAAATGTAGGTACTACTTTTATTATTACTATACCCAATAAAAAAATCCAGCAATAAGCTGGATTTTTAAATATATTAAATTGCATTAAATTTTATTTTGCAATATTAACTGCTCTGGTTTCTCTAATTACTGTAACTTTTACTTGTCCAGGATAAGTCATATCTGTTTGGATTTTCTGTGATATATTAAATGATAAATCTGCAGCAATTTGATCAGTTACTTTTTCACTTTCAACTATTACACGTAATTCTCTACCTGCTTGAATAGCATAAGCTTTTTTAACTCCATTAAACCCAAATGCAATATCCTCAAGATCTTTTAGACGTTGTATATAACTATCTAATACTTGACGTCTAGCTCCTGGTCTTGCTCCTGAAATAGCATCACAAACCTGAATTATTGGTGACAATAAAGATTTCATTTCTATTTCATCGTGGTGTGCTCCAATTGCATTACAAACGTCTGGTTTCTCTCCAAATTTTTCAGCCCATTGCATACCTAAAATAGCATGTGGTGTTTCCATATCTGCTTCTGCATCTGGTACTTTACCTATATCGTGTAATAATCCTGCACGTTTAGCTAACTTTGGGTTTAAACCTAATTCTGCAGCCATAACACCACAAAGTTTAGCAACTTCACGAGAGTGCTGTAATAAATTTTGTCCGTAAGAAGAACGGTATTTCATACGTCCAACCATTTTTATTAATTCTGGATGTAATCCATGAATACCTAAATCTATAACAGTACGCTTACCTACTTCAATTATTTCTTGTTCTATTTGTTTTTGAGTCTTTTTAACAACTTCTTCAATACGTGCTGGATGGATACGTCCATCTGTTACTAATTTATGAAGTGATAAACGTGCAACTTCTCTTCTAACTGAGTCAAAACATGATAGTATAATTGCTTCTGGAGTATCATCTACAATAATCTCTACTCCTGTTGCAGCTTCTATAGCACGTATGTTTCGTCCTTCACGACCAATAATACGACCTTTAACATCATCACTTTCTATATTAAATACAGACACACAATTATCTACTGCTTCTTCTGTTCCAATACGTTGTATTGTATTAATAATAATTTTCTTAGCATCTTGTTGAGCTGTTAACTTTGCTTCTTCCATTTTATCTTGGACATAAGCCATAGCGTCACTTTTTGCTTCACCTTTTAAAGATTCTACTAACTGAGATTTAGCTTCATCTGCAGACAAACTAGATATAACTTCTAGCTGTTCTACTTGGCTTTTATGCAATCTGTTTAACTCTTCTTGTTTTTTATCTAATACATCTAGTCTATGGTTATAATCCTTAACCTTTCCTTCAATATCTACATTTAGTTTTTTATTTTTAGATAGCTCGCTAGAAATCTGAGACTCTTTATCTCTTATTCTTTTTTCGGCTTCAGCCATTTTTTTGTCTCGAGATAAAATAACCTTTTCATGTTCTGATTTAAGCTCTAAAAATTTTTCTTTTGCTTGAAGTATTTTTCCTTTTTTAATCCCATCACCTTCAACATTTGCTTCTTTAATAATTGCCGAAGCAGATTTTTTTGCGCTTTTTACAAGCTTAGAAGCATTATTCCTCTCTAGTATTTTTGCTATTATAAAACCTACTATAGCTCCAACAGCAACACTAGCTATAATTAAAATTGTATTATCCATTTTTGATTGTTTATATATATAAAAAAAGCCTACACTAATTTTGGTTTTGTATAAACTCCTTAAAAACACGTTTAGGGCTAACAAGATGATCAAGGGTCTGCCTAAATAGTAAACTATTAGCAGCATGCTTTTACAACTTAAAACTCACCCTTTTTAAAGAATTAACTGTTGAGTTTATCAAAAAAATAATTAATGTAGGCAGTAACCTATTATTGTTATGTTATAAGAACGTATTATAAACTAAGATGTGATTGCAACATGTTATTTAAAGCTTCTAACTTATCTTGTACATGTTCCGACACATGGTCTTTATCTAGAGCTTTCTGTTCTACTTGACTTGCAAATTGCAAAGCACACATGGCTAATACATCTTGCTTATCTCTAACAGAATAGCTTTGCTCAAATTTTGTAATCATAGCCTCAATTTTTTTTGCTGCTAATCGCAACCCTTCTTCTTGACTAGGTGCTATAGTTAATGGATAGACTCTGTTTGCTATAGATAATTTTATTTTAAGCGTGTCTGCCATAAAAACTATGTAAACATTAACTTGAAAGCTGACTTATACAATAGTCAATTTCTCTAATTAATGTATTTATTTTGAGCTTTGTTTCTCGTTTATCATTGTCACTGCCTAGTATGGTATTAGCCATTTTTAAAGTGTTATACTTTTCGTGCCAAGTCTCTAACTCTAAATCCTTTGCAACTACATTAGATTGAGATTGTTCTAAAGCTTCTTTAAGCTTTGCGTTTTCTAGTTTTAAAACTTGTTGTCTGTGTAAGACTTTACTAATTTTATTTTCTAGAGCATCAACAATGGTTTCAATCTTACTCATGTACTAATACTATAACTTATCTTACAAAGTTAATCAAACCTTAACACTTTTCAATTAAATTTTCATAAATTTTTATTTACTGTTTAATTTATCTCATTATCAATAGTATGGCTTAGTCTTTGATTTTCTTTGGTAATTAAAACCTTATCTTTATTTTAGCAGTAACCAAATATTTATGCGATACACACTTTTATTATTCGTTTTTTTTACAACTTTTAGTCAAGCACAAGATATCTACCCTCAAGATTATTTTAGATCGCCTTTAGATATAGAATTAGTATTGTCTGGTACTTTTGCAGAGCTTAGAAGTAATCATTTTCATTCTGGATTAGATATTAAAACTAAACAAAGAGAAGGCTTAAATGTTTATGCAACTGCTAGTGGTTATGTTAGTAGAATTAAAGTGTCTCATTTTGGTTATGGAAAGGCTATATATATTACTCATCCAAATGGATATGTTACTGTACATGGTCATTTACAGCGTTTTTCTAAAAAAATTGAGGATTATGTTAAAAAACGTCAATATGAAAAGGAAAGTTATGAAATTGAATTATTTCCTGACCTTAATGACCTAATTGTAACACAAGGCGAAGTTTTTGCCTACACAGGAAATTCTGGTGGTTCTGGTGGTCCACACCTTCATTTTGAAATTAGAGACAATCAAGAGAGACCGATAAACCCTCTTCTATTTGGATTAAAGGTTAAAGACACTAAAAAACCAATGGTAAGGAGTGTTTACGCTTACCCAATAGATGATTTAGCTCATGTTAATGGCTCAAATCTAAAACAAAAACTAAGACTAATTCCTTTAAAAAATGGAGATTATAAGGTTGAAGACTTAACAGCTTATGGTAAAATTGGTTTTGCAATCAATACTGTGGATATGCAAGATTTAGCTGCCAATAAAAATGGTGTTTTTAAAATTGAAACATTTTATAACGGAATGCCAAACTCTACCATTGACTTTAAAAGGTTTTCTTTTGACGAGTCTAGACACCTTAACCGTTTTATAGATTACAAACACTTTAAAGACGAAAAAGAGCGTCTTCAAAAATTATTTTTAGACACTAACAATCCATTAAGTATGTATCAAAACTTGACTGATGATGGTTATTTGATGATTTATGATACAAATTCTAGTGTTTATAAAATAAAAATCACAGACTTTGAAGGCAATACAACAAATATTGATATTAATATTAAAGGAGAAGACAAACAACCAGATGATGTAGAAAGCGGTTTTACATCTCCATATTATGTCAAATCAAGTGAAGTATCAATATTAGATAATAGGAATATTAAAGTAGAGTTCCCAAAACAAACCTTTTATGATGACTTTTTCATAGATTTTAGAGTTAATGGTGACACAATAAAATTACACAAAAACAATAAAGCTGTCAAAAAATATTTTAAAATCTCTTATGATACTTCAGGTTATAGTCCAGAAGATTTAAAACAAATGTATATTGCACGTCTAGTGGGTTGGAATGACTTTTTAAGTTACTCTTCTACCAAACAAGAAGCCAATACATTATACACTAGAACAAATAATTTAGGAACGTATTGCTTAGCAAGAGACACTGTTAATCCAACTGTAACTCCTGTTAGGTTTAAAGATGGACAATGGTTAAGTAAATATCGCTTTTTAAAAATTAAAATTGACGATAAAGAAACTGGTATTTCCAACTACAGAGCAACCATAAATGATGAATGGATATTAATGGAATACGATTATAAAACAAAGACATTAACATACGATTTTAATGATAATGTCGTTACAGATACTAAGAACAATTTAAAACTTATTGTTACAGATAATGTAGGAAATAGCACTACATTTGAAACAAGCTTTTTTAGAAAATAAATTATACTTTGAAAAAACCTAACTATACCTTAAAACTACTCGCTTTTTTACTTCCTCTATTCTGTTTAGCACAAACAGGAACTATAAAAGGAGTTATTTTAAACGAATTTAATCAACCTATAGATGCAGTAAACATTAAAAGTGGAGAGTTTGGAGCCCAAACTAACACCAATGGTTACTATTTACTTAAAATACCTGCAAATACAGATGTAAAAGTAGTGTTTTCTCATGTAACGCATAAAAACATTACAGCAACTTTCAACTTAAAAAACGGAGAAACTATACAGTTTAATCCTGTAATGAAAGAAGATATAGAGCAAATTGAAACCGTTATTATTAGTGGTAAAAAAAGAAAAGATATTGAAGGTATTGTAAATATTGATCCTGCAGCTTTAAAAAAAATACCTGGAGCACAAGCTGGTGTAGAAAACCTTTTAAAAACTCTTCCTGGAGTTAGTAGTAATAACGAATTGAGCACACAATATTCTGTAAGAGGTGGAAACTATGATGAAAATCTAGTATATGTAAACGGAATAGAAGTATACAGACCCTTTTTAGTGCGCTCTGGACAACAAGAAGGTCTAAGCTTTATTAACACGGATTTGGTTGAAAACGTAGATTTTTCTGCTGGAGGTTTTCAAGCAAAATATGGAGACAAATTGTCTTCTGTTTTAGATATTACTTATAAAAAACCTACAGAATTTGGTGTTGCAGCAGATGTAAGTCTTTTAGGTGGAAGCGTTGCAGTAGAAACTGCAAGCGATGATTCTAAATTTACAGGAATAATTGGATTAAGATACAGAGACAATAGTCTTCTGGTAAATGCAAAAGAGACTGAAACAAACTTTAAACCTACTTTTGCAGACGTACAAAGTTATTTAACCTATCAGTTTACAGATAAATTAGAAGTTAGTTTTTTAGGTAATGCATCACTTAACAGATACAATTATACACCATTAACACGTCAGACTAATTTTGGTACTTTAGATAATCCTTTAGCATTAGTAGTACAATATCAAGGTCAAGAAAAAGATAAATACCAAACTCTTTTTGGTGCTTTAAGCGCAAATTATGATGTTAATGATGACTTATCATTAGCATTAGTAACGTCTACTTATCACACTACAGAAGAAGAATATTTTGACATTTTAGCACAATATGCTTTAGGAGAAGTTAATAGTAATATTGGAGATGAAAACCTTGGTGAAGTAGAATTTGCAGAAGGTATTGGTAGCCAACTTAATCATGGTCGTAATGATTTGGATGCATTAATCACAACAGTTGAAGCTAAAGGAACCTATACAAAAAACGAAAACGAATTTAAATTTTCTGTCAAGTACACCAATGAAGATATACGTGATAGATTAATAGAATGGGAAGTCATAGATTCTGCTGGATTTTCAATAAATCCACCAAATTCTGATGCATTTAATGATCAACCCTATACTGCCTATCAAGGTCCTTTAGAAGCCTATCAAAATGTATCGTCAAGAAACAACACGCAGATTACCAGAATGCAAGCGTATTTACAATGGAGTAAAAGAGCAACACTTGGTGAGCATGATGTGTGGTATAACGCAGGTGTAAGAACACACAATTGGACAGTTAATGATGAAGCTACTGCACAAAATGTAACACAAAACGTATTTAGCCCAAGAGCACAATTTGCTATAAAACCAAATTGGGACAAGGATATGCTATTTAGATTAAGTGGTGGATTATATTATCAACCTCCTTTTTACAGAGAGTTACGAGATCAAAATGGTGTTGTGCAACCAGACGTAAAAGCCCAAAAATCTATACACTTAGTTTTAGGTAATGATTATAGTTTTAAAATGTGGGACAGACCCTTTAAATTAACAAGTGAAGCCTATTATAAAAAACTAACAGACGTTAATCCTTATACATTAGAAAATGTACGTATTAGATACAGAGCTAATAATACAGCAGAAGCTTATGCTTACGGTCTGGATTTACGTTTAAATGGAGAGTTTGTTCCTGGAACAGAAAGTTGGTTTAGTTTTGGTTATTTAAAAACTGAAGAAAACATAAATAACAGAGGTTACATACCAAGACCAACAGATCAACGCTTAAAATTTGCTGCATTATTCCAAGATTATGTACCCAATATCCCAAGTATGAAAATGTATTTAAACTTGGTTTACAATACAGGTTTACCTGGTGGATCACCTAGTTATGCAGACCCATATGTTTTTCAAAGTAGACTCCCAGATTACAAACGTGCAGATATTGGATTCCAATTTGTATTAGTCGATAAAGACAAGCAATTTGATAGTGGTTGGAAAAAAGCATTTAAAGAATTATCTTTTGGATTTGAGATTTTTAACGTGTTTAACGTACAAAACTCTATTACCAATACTTGGGTTAGAGATGTTTACAGTAAACGTCAATACGCTATACCAAACTACTTAACACCTCGTGTATTTAACGTAAGAACTACTATGCGTTTTTAAAATGAAATTGTTTAGTCTCCTTTTTATTTGTTTAGTAAGCACTTTGTCTTTTGCTCAAAGTAAACTTGCAAAAACAGCTATTAATAAATTAAATGAGCAATTAAAGGTTTATGAAACATTATCTCCTCATGGAGATTTATACCACTACAAAGATTTAAAATTAAGTAAGATAGAGCTACTTGTGTTTGAAGGCACAGATGAAGTTGTAAACGATTCTATTGAAAGTTATGCAGCTATCTCAATCATACAGGATAAGATTTCAAAACTTTTAAACACAGTCTTTATAATAAAATCTGTTGAAGAATTTAATCTAAAAAATCAATTATATTCTAATATTAATTACATTAAATCTGAAGATAACAAACTACACAACTTAACATTACATGCCAAATCTGGAGGCTCTTACCAAAGTAGTCTATCATATATTTATTATAAAAAAAACGAAGAATATATAAAGGTTTTTGAAACTTATGACGAAGATGAAAACTCTGTTTTTAATGCAGACGGTTATTATTCTATAGATACAATCTCATCAAGAGAAGGCACAAAGTATTTACTAATTGGAAGTGTCAGAACTTGTGGTATGTGTTTTTATGACTATGTGTCTTTAGTTTATTTTAAAGATGGATATTTTAATCAAGAGTTTAATTTTAGTGTAGAATCCAGATCTTACGACTCTAAGATTTTTTACAATCCATCAGAGTTTGCGCTTTCTGTTTTTTACGAAACTGACGATTTAAATTATCATGAATGCAGTTGTAAAGAAACTAATAATGAAGAGGATGTTGATTACGAAGAGGATATAAAAGAAAAGCAATGTAGTTGTTTATTTATATTTAATGGCCTCACTTTTGAATTAACAAACCAATGCTCTGAAGCAGTTATTGAAAAAGAATGAAACAGTTAATTTATTTATTAGTTTTCTTAATCAACTTTATATCTTTTTCTCAAGATTACAAAAGGGTAGATTCTCTAGTAAAAGCTTATCCGAGTTATAAATCCACAGTAAAGCTTACAGAACAAATCGAAAAAGATTTTACTAATAATTTTGACAAAGTTAGAGCTGTATACAATTGAATAACTAGCAACATAACATATGATATTAAAGAAAAAGGTGCGGTTACCTTTAGTTATTATACAGTTGAAGATTACAAAAAGAAAAGTGATAAAAAAATAAGCAAACTAACTAAAAGAGTTATGTCAAAAAAAATAGCAGTTTGTGAAGGTTATGCAACTCTTTTTAGTCAATTATGTACAGAATTAAACATAAAATCAAAAATTGTAACTGGTAGTGCTAAAACAAAAACGTCTGATATTGGCAAACGATTCAATGCATCACACGCCTGGAATATTGTGGAAATTGATAATAAAAAATATTTAATTGATGCAACTTGGGGAGTTGATAAAACAAAGAATAACGGAATAGACTATAAATATTTTTTAACGCTTCCAAAGTATTTTATTCTTAAACATTATCCAAACAATTATAAAGACGCACTTCTAGACAAGCCTATTTCTAAAGAAAAATATTTAAACAATCCTTTATATTATGGTTACTATTTTGATGTTATTTCTCCAAAATTAGGTACGCTTATTAAATCAAAATCTAAACTGGTAAAGTTTGTATTTAAATCTAAAAAAAAGATTAGTAATGTTTCAATTTCTGTAAAAAAACAGTTTCTTGATATTGACATTGTCAAAAATGATGACACATTGGAATTTGAAGTAGACCTTTCTAAACATCCTTCCGCAAAAGAGCTTATTATATTTTTCGATAATAAAGCAGCTATTGCTTATAAATTAAAAAACTAACAGTTCAATCTTAAAATCCTACACTTCAGTAAAATTTATTTTAAATACTTTTACTATTAAAGTAATTTTGATGTATAACTAACCCAATACATCATGTCCTATCAAACCTTAATGTACATACATCTTGCAACAATACTTCCTGCTTTTATTTTAGGGACTATTAGTTTTATTTTAAAAAAAGGCACACAAATACATAAAATTATTGGTCGTATTTATATGGTTTTAATGTTGTTTACTGCAATTGTCACTTTATTTATGCCAGCATATGTTGGACCACAATTGTTTAACCACTTTGGATGGATACACTTGTTTAGTGTATTAACAATTTATACAGTTCCAACAGCGTATATAGCTATAAAAAAAGGAAACGTTAAAGCTCATAAAGGTAAAATGATTGGTTTATATATTGGAGCTATTTTAATTGCTGGAGCCTTTACTTTTATGCCAGGACGCTATATGCATAACCTGTTTTTTGGGTAAACAGATCTTACTTTGAATTTATAAAACTAATTGTTGTAGCATTAAACACAGCTGGTTGTTCAATATTTACAACATGTCCACTTTTTTCAATTATAAACAATGTTGAGGTAATATGTGTTTTTACTATGCTTTTTATAGATGGTAAAAATAAATGATCTTCAGATCCCATGACATAAAGTGTTGGGATTTTGATGTCTTTTTCTCTAAAAAAACGTAATAGAGGGTTAATTTCTGATGTTAATTTAAACCATCTAATAAATTCTTTCTGATATAATTTTTTAGCTTCATTGACAAATAATAAGCGTGATGCTTTATGGTTTTTTCTTGGCATTATTATAAAAGCAAAAAAACGATATAAATACATATATGGCACAACACTTTTAAAGACAACACCTAGCTTCATTAAGATTTGCGAGCGAAAATTAAGTTTCATGACTGCACCTCCAAGGATCATACTATCTACTCTACCTGGATGTTTCTTGGCTAAATTTTTAATTAAAATTGTACCTAAAGAAATACCTACAAAATGCGAAGACTTAATGTTAAGATAATTTACAACCTCAAGAATATCATTTGTTATAGAATCAAAAGTATATTTAGAGTTAAATGTGTCTTTTAATTTTGGTTTGCTATTACCATGACCACGTAAATCTAAAATAAGCACATTAAATTGAGCTTTAAAATCACGCAACTGTTTATACCAAATAGAACTGCTTCCTCCAGCTCCATGGACAAAAGTGACCCATTGGGTTGATTTAGAATGTAAGTAAGTGGAATAGTTTAACACAAAGGTTTTATATATTGTAAAAGTACAATATAAAACGTCTTAAATAAATTCTTTTAACACCTCAATAACATAATCTATTTCGTCTTTAGTATTGTATTTACATAATGAAAACCGCAAGGATGGTTTTTTCATATCATCATCACATAAAATTTGTGATAATACATGACTACCTTTTGAGCTACCACTTTGACAAGCACTACCTTTAGAACAAGCAATACCTTTTAAATCTAATTGAAACAATAATATTGGAGATTTTTCTGGTGCTATTGGCAAACAAACATTAATTACAGTATAAGTGCTTTTTTCAAAATTAGCGCAACTTCCATTAAAAGTAACTCCAGTAAAATTTTGGCTTAACTGCTTAATAAAATATTTTTTTAAATCTATGATATACTCTTTTTCTTCTTCTAAATTATCATAAGATAATTTTAAAGCTTCCTCTAAACCAACAATATTATGTACACCTTCTGTACCTGCTCTGTTTCCTCTCTCTTGTTCTCCTCCAAAAATCAAGGGTTTTAATCCTGTGTTTTTTCTAACAAAAGCAAAACCGACACCTTTAGGTCCATGAAATTTATGTGCACTTACAGCCATAAAATCTATATTAATCTCTTGTAAATCTAATGTATAATGACCTACAGATTGTACAGTGTCACTATGGAACATAGCATTGTTAAGCTTACATAAATTACCAACACGCTTAATGTCTAAAATGTTTCCTACTTCATTATTAACGTGCATTAAACTAACCAAAGTCTTTTTTGAAGTTTGTAATAATGTTTCAAGATGTTTATAATCTACATGACCACATTCATCTAAATCTACGTAATTGACAGTAATTCCAAACTGTTTTTCTAATTGGTTTACAGTATACAAAACAGCATGATGCTCTATTCTAGACGTTATAATGTTTTCAATACCTAAATCTCTTACTGCACTAAATAATGCTAAATTATCTGCTTCTGTACCTCCAGATGTAAATACAATCTCTGAAGCAGTCACGTTTAAATATTTTGCAACCGTTTTTCTAGCTTGCTCAATTATTGATTTTGCATCACGTCCAAAACTATGAGTTGAAGAGGCATTACCATAACAATCACGCATAACTTGCGTCATTTTGTCTATAACTTCTGGTCTTAACTGCGTTGTGGCAGCACTATCAAAATAAACGGATTTCATTACTTTTTTTGTATTATTGAGCACAAAAATAGTTTAAATAAAATTAATTGTCTTTAGCAACGTTATAAGTTTGACAATTCTATTATTTTTGTGTTTTAAAACCTGTAAACAATGCGTAATTTTTTAGTACTATCTATACTTTTTTTAGGTCTTTTTTCTTGTGATGATGGAGATATTATTACCACAGAATTAGATTTTGAGGATACTTTTGAAGCTTGTGGAGATTTGGTGTTTTATAAAGTTAAAACAGACCCAAACGAAACATTATCATTACAATTAGACAGTCCAAGTTTTACTATTGAAGATTTAATAGAAACCGAAACCAATGCAACTAATGATTTATTGGTTAATTTAATAGCTAATGTAACTTCAGACATCTCAGTTTCTGGGCTATTTAAATTTAGAAGCTACACAAGTGATCCAACAAATTTTTTCTGTAATGATGTACCTCCAAATGGAATACAAATAGTAGAAGAATTTACATCAACAAGTGGAACTGCTTATTTTACAATGGAATTAATTGAAGATGATGACGATGGTATTCCTGCTGAGTTAGAAGATGATAATCTAGATGGAGATGATGATCATACCACAAACCCTTTAGACACTGATGGTGATGGCCTACCAAACTATTTAGATGTTGATGATGATGGAGATAATGTATTAACTATAAGCGAAAGTGTTAATTATACTGAAACCGATGGGCTAAATAATGCATTAGATACAGATGATGATGGTATACCTAATTATCTAGATAATGATGATGATGGAGACGGTACAAATACTAGAGATGAAGATCTAAATGGAGATTTAAATCCAACTAATGACTACACTGGTACAACTAATCCTGATTATTTAAATACAGATATAACAGCTCCAACTGTTGCAGTAGAATTTAGATCGCATACAATACAACAAACATTTACAATTAAATTATTTTTGGAAGATATAGAATTCCCTGAGATTTTATACGAAGAAACAGAGTTTGGAACATTAAATTCTATAGACGGAAGTGACTCTATATTAGATACAGAAAGGACTGTAACACCTCCTTTTATTTAATATTATTTAGGGTTTTGCAGTATATAAACCTCTGTTGCACCTAAACCGTATTTTTTATAATCTGCTGCATAATACTTTATATTATCGTAACGACTAAAAAGAGTTTCTAACTCCATTTTTAACACACCTTCTCCTACTCCATGAATAAATACAATTTTTTGGATACGTTTACGCATAGCAAACTCAAGTTTGTGTCTAGCGGTATCTAACTGTAGATTTAACTTGTCATAATTAGACATGCCTCTTTCATTATCAATTAATTTATGCAGATGTAAATCCACTTCCATCATTGGTTCATGACGGTTTTTTGGTTTCACTTTTACTGTAGGTTGTCTTTTTTTATTCGTTTTTTCAGAAAGCACCTGATTAATTGAAGCAGATTTAAACACATTATTTTTAAGTGCAACAGATTTTTTTTTAATTAATTCTGAAGCTTTATAGTCTAGTTCAAAACCTTCATCTGTTTCAATAGTTATAATGGCTCCATTAATAGCGATTATTTTCCCAGACAATGCATCATCTAAAACTTCAACTTTATGTCCTACTTTAAAATTCATTCTTCTTCATCAAAAGGTTCAGATTCGACAAAAGTGTCTTTCTCTTTTTTACTTGGTATAGTCGCTTGCAAATTATAAACACCAAACATTAATATAAAAATTCCACCAATTAATAGCAACAGGTTTTGCTCTTCATTGGCATTAGCATAAATTGCAACAATTGCTCCTAACAGTATGAAAATATAGTACTTAATAGTGTTTTTTAGCATTTTAACTAATAAATATGAGTTCAAAAAAATAATTTCATAATTTAAGATTGCTATTAATCTTATATATTATGTACAAAACTACTCTTTTTTTAAAAGGAAAGCTTCTATTAATTATACTAATTATGCCTTTCCTATGTTTCTCTCAAGTTGGTATTGGATTAACTAATCCAACTGCACAATTAACTGTAAATGAAGATGCTATCTTTAACGAGTCTGGTGGTAATCATGACTTTAGGGTAGAGAGCACCACACAATCTAATTTGTTTTTTATTGACGCAAGTACCAATAGTATTGGTGTAAATACAAGTACACCAGCGTCTCAATTTCAGATAGTAAATAATGGAAACATTGGTGCAAATGCATTGTTTGATACTGTTAATTCTGGCACAGACGGTTTGTCTTTATCTGGTTACAACACTAATGCAACCAATGGTTATAATGCAATTGAAGGTGTAACAAACGGAACGTATTCTGGAATCTTTGGTTTGCATATTGCTGCAACAGGTTTTAGTAATGGTGTATTTGGAGCTTCAAATAGCTCTGATGCTTATGGTGTATATGGCTCTATTCCAACAACAGGAACTTGGTTTGGGTTTGGTGGCTTTTTTGAAGGTGGATTAGGTTATGTTAATGGATTATATAATGTGTCTGATGCAAGAACAAAAACCAATATCACTCCAATAAAAAATGCATTAGAAAAAATTTCTAGTATTGGAGGTTATCAATATAAGTATGACTTAAATCAGTTTAATTCAAAACGCTCCAACAACAATCAATACCATTATGGATTTTTAGCACAAAACATTAAGCAGTTTTTGCCACATGCTGTTGCTTTAAAAAAAGTAAAAATATCTAATGACAATTTAAGCCCAGAATCCTCCGCAACAAATACTTACACAAGTAAGCAAATTAATGTTGTAGATTATACTGCAATTGTACCTGTACTTGTAGAGGCTTTAAAAGAACAACAAGTTATGATTAAAAATCAGAACTCTAAAATTGAAACTTTGGAAGAAAAATTAGTAGTTTTGGAAAATAAAATTAATATTTTGACAGAAAATTCTGAAAATTGATTTTTAAAATGAAAAAAAAATTAACGTATCTATTTATAATTTTTTCTTTACAGTTAAGCATAGCACAGCTTACAGTAAGAAACAATTCATATATATTTGTTACAGATGAAGTTGTTTTTGTTGAAGATGAAGTAAATTTAACAGAAGCTAACACACGTTTCTATCTTAGGGATGAAGCTCAACTTATCCAAGGTGCAAGCACTACTGGAAATTCTGGATTAGGAAGACTAAGCGTTTATCAAGAAGGAACAACCCATAATTATGCTTATAATTATTGGTGTTCTCCAGTTGGAAATGTTTCTGCTAATACAACTGGAAATTCAATATTTATCCCAAATCAAAACATATTTGATGTTGTAGATTTAACAAATAGTAACCTAGCAGGTTATAGTACCACTGCATATAATGGTACAAGTAGCCCTTTAAATATAGCTAGTTATTGGCTCTGGAAATATGATCCAGGTGTTGCTTATAGCGAATGGGATTATGTAGGTGAATCTGGAACTGTAGATTCTGGTTATGGCTTTACAATGAAAGGAACCATTGGATCCACTCCTGCTTCTGGTCAACAATATGACTTTAGAGGTAAACCAAATGAAGGCGAAATTAGTACATCTATAACTATAGGTCAGGAAACTTTAATTGGTAATCCTTATCCATCTGCTTTGGATTCTGCATTATTTATTCATGACACAAATAATATATCTTTATTAGATACAGCATCATTATACTTTTGGGAACATGATCAAACAGTTAGTTCGCATATTTTAACTAGTTATAGAGGTGGTTATGCAAGTTTTACAATTAATTCAGCAGGAACTGTACCTTCTTTTGTTCCAGCCACTTTTGATTCTTACAACTCAGACGGAACATTAAATACAACTGGATCAGCTTCAACTACAGGAAAACAAGTCAGACGCTATATTCCAATTGGTCAAGGTTTTATGGTTAGAGGTGCTGCAACAGGATCTGTATTAACCTCAGATAGTCATCGTGCTTATTATAGAGAATCAAGTGTAAATAGCGAGTTTTTTAGAACTTCTCAAAATGATGAAAACACAGCTCTAAACCTACCTCAATACACTGAAGATGGCTTAGTGATTGTACCTTCTGACTATAAACGTTTTAGGCTAAACATAGATTTTAACAACTTATATACACGTCAATTATTACATAATTTTCATGATACTGCTACTAATGGTGAAGATTATGGTTTAGAAAGTAAAATATACCAAGCTTTAGATTCTGATATTACTTGGATACAAAATAATAAAGCATTAGTTACTCAAGCCAATACTTATGATGTTAGTTTAACTATTCCTTTAGATTTAAATTTAGACGATCAACAATTAATACGTTTTAGGATTTTTGATATTCAAAATTTTGATGCCAATCAACCAATTTTCATACATGATTTAGAAAACGATACTTATTACGATTTAAGACAACAAGATTTTGAAATTAATTTACCAAGTGGTAATTACAGCAACCGTTTTGAGGTAACTTTCCAACAAGAAAACGCATTAAGTAGCAACGATTTAATTGAAGAAAACTTAATTGTATTACAAGATAATACAAATAGCAATTTGGTTATAAAAAACCCAAATGCATTGATGTTAAAGACAATAGAGTTGTTTGATGTAACAGGAAAGCAAATTATTAAAAAGACATTATCAAATAATACTCAACTTATAACTGTATCTACTAAAAACTTAAGTGATGGTGTTTATGTCGCTAAAATTAAATCTGATGATCATCAGTTATTAAGCAAAAAAATAGTGATTAAAAACTAAGTTAGAAAACTTGTATAAAAAAAGGATGTTACTAAATTAGTAACATCCTTTTTAAGTTTATAATAAATTGCATTTATTATTTTTCAAACTGCTTTAAAGTTTTAATTATAATACTAACACAATCTAATAGTTGCTCTTTAGTCATGACTAAAGGTGGTGCAAATCTAATAATATTACCATGTGTAGGTTTTGCAAGTAATCCGTTATCTCGCAAAGCAATACAAATATTCCAAGCAGTATCACTTTCTTCTGTATCATTGATTAAAATAGCATTAAGTAATCCTTTACCTCTTACACCATTAACAATACTTGAAGTTTCAACAAATTTAGATAATTCAGTTCTAAATAATTCGCCCAAATCAAAAGCGTTTTGTGCTAATTCTTCATCTTTAATTACATCTAAAGCAGCAATACCAATAGCAGCAGCAATAGGGTTACCACCAAAAGTACTTCCATGGTTTCCTGGTTTAATAACATTCATAATATTATCATTTGCTAACACTGCACTTACTGGATAAGCTCCTCCAGATAAAGCCTTACCCAAAATTAAGATATCTGCTTTAACTTCTGGTGTACCAGAACAATGCTTGTCTGCACAACTACAATTACCACAAGTTGCTAATAAACGTCCAGTTCTTGCAATTCCTGTTTGTACTTCATCAGCAATAAATAACACGTTATGTTTCTTGCAAAGTGCTTTAGCAGCAGCTAAATAACCTTTGCTTGGCACATATACTCCAGCTTCACCTTGGATAGGCTCTACTAAAAAACCAGCAATGTTTTTACTACTATTTAAAGCATCTTCAAGTGCTTTAAGGTTGTCATATTCAATTTTAATAAATCCTTTAGTATAAGGACCAAAGTTTTTACGTGCTACAGGATCGTTAGAAAACGATATAATTGTTGTTGTACGTCCATGAAAATTGTTTTCGCAAACAATAATTTCTGCTTCATTTTCTTCTATCCCTTTAACTTCATAAGCCCATTTTCTACAAAGCTTTAAAGCAGTTTCTACTGCTTCTGCACCTGTATTCATTGGTAATAACTTATCAAATTTAAAAGTTTCTGTCGCATATTTTTCAAATTTTCCCAACATGTCATTGTAAAATGCACGAGAGGTTAAAGTTAAAGTTTGCGCTTGATTGACCATTGCTCCCACAATTTTTGGGTGACAATGTCCTTGGTTTACTGCTGAGTATGCAGACAGGAAGTCATAATATTTTTTTCCTTCTACATCCCAAACATACACACCTTCTCCTCTACTCAGTACTACTGGAAGTGGATGGTAATTGTGTGCACCATACTTGTTTTCTAAGTCCATCGCTTGTTGCGATGTTAATTGGTCTAAAACAGCCATTTTAATAATTTTTAATGTGAATAAAAAAGCCATTCCTTATCTACCTTTATCCTTTCGAAGTCTAAACTCGCTATAACTTTAGTGAAGGCGAGAATCGAAAATTCAGCGTGGGAAAGAAATCATCCCTAAGAAGCTGCAATCTACTAAATATAAATGTCGATTTAAAATGTTAATCAGACATTTTACCTGCTAAAGAAGATACTTGTAGCTCCAATCGTTTTATTTCTCTTAATAATGCGTTTTTATCCATTTGCATCCATGCAAAAACTTTTAACATGCTTACTCCTATTATAAAAATCAAAGCACCTAATGCCCATTTTATTAATTCGTTGGTGTCATTAGTATTAAAAAACTGAATTACACAATAAATAAATAGCGCAAAAAACACTACTGTTACTATGTTCATTAAAATTAGTAACCATTTGTTTTTTCCTTTAAAAAGCCCAAAAATCATTGCTAAAACACCTTGTTCTTCTAGTGAATCATAAAATTTTGCTTCCTCTTTTGTTAAGGTCTCTTTTATTAATTGGTCGATATCTTCCATATTATTTTTCATCTTCTATATGTTTTACTTGTTTCTTTAATTGTTCTCTTGCATGAAATAATCTTGATTTAGTAGTACCTACTGATATATTCAATAAATTACTTATTTCTTTAATCGAATAGTCTTCTACATAAAACAACTTAACAACAATCTGTTGTTTTTCTGACAACTTGTTTATAGCTTTTAAAAGTCTATTAGTTAACAAACTGTTGTCTTGATAAACGCTATCTTCAATGGTATGCGTTTTAGCATATTCTTCTTGTTTTAACTTTTGTTTATTGTACTCTCTTAAAGTATCAAAAGATTTTGAATACACAATACGCATTGCCCAACTCCCAAAGTTTTTAGCGTCTTTTAAATCACTTATTTTTGCAATTATTACTTTCCAACTATCTTGTGCAATGTCTTTAGCAAGATCTTTGTCCTTTACTATCCAATAAGCTTTAATACAAAAATCTTTATGCCATTTTTTTACCAAAACGGTTAATGCTTTAGCATTTCCAGATTGGAATTGTTCAACTAATTGTGCATCTATTTTTTTTGAACTTTTCAATGATTTATTATCGTATCAGTTTAAAAATAAAACGTAAAAACTTAACCCAAGGATTCCATTTTGTTCTTTTATTGTTTTCGGAAAAATAATTTTCTACATTATCAAACGCATCCTCTATTAATGCATCGTGTAACCATCTAATAGCAAAAATCCAACTAAAAATAGCCAGTCCTTTTGTTTCCATCTGAATAGTATGAATGAGTTCTGTTTTCTCATTATTAATTTCAATAATTTCAAAATCATGAAACCCATTAAATCCTTTTGGCTTAGAAAACCTGAATTTAATATACTTACCTTCAATAAACTGCTCGACTGTATATCTAACAATTCCGTGTCCTCCATAAGACCCAACTTTTAACCCCTTTTTAAAACGCATTGCAGGCCAATCTTGTTGAGGCCAAACCTTATCCTCATTTGTTGCAAGTGTTTTCATTAATTCAACAATCTTTGATTTTGGTTGATTAATGATTCGTTTATGTGTGTTTATAACTTTCATATCTACTTTAATGACGTAGAATTTTAAAAAAGGTTCATTTTTTTTCCACGAAAGTGAAATCTTATTAAAGATAATTGAAATAAGCTAGAATATATTTACTGCTATTATTATTTTTGCACTTATGGCAAGAAAAAATAAAAGAAAGCAAATTTTTACTGAAGTAGAAGTTTTTGATACAGCTGCAAAAGGAAAATCTGTTGGTAAAGCTCCTGATGGACGTGTTATATTTTTACCAAATGCAGTTCCTGGAGATGTGGTAGATGTGCAAACTTTTAAAAAGCGTAAAGCCTATTTTGAAGGTAAAGCTACTGTTTTTCATAAATTAAGTGACAAACGTACAGAACCTGCTTGCGAGCATTTTGGTACTTGTGGTGGATGTAAATGGCAAAACATGGGCTATGAGCACCAATTATTTTACAAGCAAAAAGAAGTTACTAATAACCTAACTAGAATTGGTCATTTAGAGTTGCCAGAAGTGACACCTATTTTAGGTTCTGCAGAGCAGTATTTTTATAGAAACAAAATGGAATTTTCTTTTAGTGACGCACGTTGGCTAACATTAGAAGAAATCCAATCTGATAAAGATTTAGGAGATAAAAACGCTTTAGGTTTTCATATTCCTGGAATGTGGGACAAAATTTTAGATATAAAAAAATGTCACTTACAAGCAGATCCATCTAATGCTATTAGAAATGCGGTTAAAGACTTTGCTGTTAAAAACAACCTAGAGTTTTTTAATACTAGAAACCAAACTGGTTTATTACGTACCATGATGATTAGGACTTCTTCTACAGGAGATATCATGGTTGTTGTTCAGTTTTTTAAAGAGAATAAAGAGCAACGCGAATTATTATTAAATTATTTAGGCGAAACTTTTCCAGAAATCACCTCTTTACAATACATTATAAACGAAAAAGCTAACGATACCATTTATGATCAAGAAGTGGTTTGTTATAAAGGTCAAGACCATATTTTTGAAGAAATGGAAGGTTTACAATTTAAAATAAACGCCAAATCATTTTATCAAACCAACTCTGACCAAGCTTTTGAATTATATAAACTTACACGTGAATTTGCTAATTTAAGTGGTGACGAGCTTGTTTACGATTTATATACAGGAACTGGTACAATTGCTCAGTTTGTGTCTAAAAAAGCTAAAAAGGTAGTTGGTGTAGAGGCTGTTCCAGATGCTATTAGTGCTGCAAAAGAAAACGCAGAACGCAATAATATTACAAACTGCGAGTTTTTTGTAGGAGACATGAAAAATGTTTTTAATCAAGAGTTTATTAATACACATGGTCAACCAGACGTAATTATTACAGATCCACCAAGAGATGGAATGCATAAAGACGTTGTTAAACAAATATTAAACATTGCGCCAGAAAAAGTAGTTTATGTAAGTTGCAATAGCGCAACACAAGCACGTGATTTAGCGTTAATGAAAGAACAATATAATATTACTAAAGTACAAGCAGTAGATATGTTTCCACAAACACATCATGTAGAAAATATTGTACTTTTAGAAAAGAAATAGTTTATTTCAAACCATGAAAAATATAAAATTTTTAGTACTACTATTAACCATAGCAAGTGTTTTAACTTGCGAGCGTGACGATTTATGTCCAGAATCAACTCCTACTACTCAAAGTTTAGTGATTGGTTTTTATAATAATGCTGTACAAGAAAGCGAAAAAAATGTCACTGGATTATATGTTATTGGACAAGATAATGATGATGTTTTAACTGGTTATGATATTGTAAACACTAACGAGTTGGTTTTACCACTACGTACAGATCAAGACAGTACAACTTATACTTTAATTAGTGATACCGTTTTAGATGACGATGGTAATTATGAATCTGGAAATATAGATATAATTACTATTAACTACACGCGTGAAGACGTATATGTCTCAAGAGCTTGTGGATACAAAACCATATTTAATAACGTTGTGGTTAGTGTAGACGAAGGAACAGATGGAGAATGGATACTTTTTACTGAAGCATTAAATGATAATTTAACAATTGAAGATGAAACAACTACACACTATTTCTTTTATCATTAGTTTGTTTTTGTGTTGTGGTGTTTCATTACAAGCACAAGACACAGACAACCAAGTTAAAAATGACACTATTAAATTACGTTATGGATTACGTTTAGGTACTGATGCAAGCAAATTAATAAGAACCGTTTTTGATGAAGACTATTCTGGTTTTGAGATTAATGCAGATTATAGATTAACTAAAAATTGGTTTATAGCTGGAGAAATTGGAACAGAAGAAAAAACGTCTAGTAGCGATTTTATTAGTGTTACAGCTAATGGTAGCTATTTTAAAGCAGGAGTAGATTATAACATGTATGACAATTGGTATGGTTTAGATAACATGATTTATTCTGGTTTTAGAATTGGAGCAAGTACATTTAGTCAAACAAGAAACAATTATACAGTTTATAATACAAATCAATATTGGCAACCACAGTTTTCTAGTGTTGAGAGTGAAAAATTTAGCGGTTTATCTGCTATTTGGTTTGAAGTAATAATTGGTATTAAGGCAGAAGTCCTTAAAAACTTATACATTGGCGTAAACGCACAATTAAAAGGTATGATTACTCAAGATCAACCATTAAATTTTGAAAATCTTTATGTTCCTGGCTTTTATAAAACCTTTGATTCTGGTCGTATTGGTGTTGGCTATGGCTATAATGTATCTTATTTAATCCCAATTTTTAAGAAAGCTAAAAAAAACACTAAAAAGGAAGAGGAAAAAATTAACGAATAACTTAATTTCTTTTTGGCAATAAGCGAGACATTATAAACTGTTCAACCACTCTTACCATTAAAGCTACTATATAAACCAAAATTAAGTGTGCAACTACTAATAGATAAGGATACCATTGAGACTCTGACTTAGCTAGTAAATGAAACCATGGTGCTCTTAACAATCCATTTACAGCAAATAAGTACATGGATAATTGTCCAGTAAATAATAAAAAGTTCTTTAATTTTAGATTATTAACGTAACGTTTTGACCAAACATATAATGGTATAATAATCATTACAATTGATGCTTGAGAAACATACCAAAAATAGTTGTTTAATTGTCCTATTATAAAAACTAACACAAATAACAACCATACTAAAACTGGTGTTTTTGCAAAGTTAAATTTCCTTTTTGCAAAAATCATTCCTAGAACAAATACAGGTAAATTACCCATAAAATTAAGATACAGACTTATTTTTATACTTTCAAAATATGCGCCTGAAATAAAAATAACTACATAACTTAAAATTAAAATTAACCAAAGACGTTTGGTATTGTTTTTAGTCCATTGTACTATTAAATAAAATAATATATACAACTGTACTATCATAGAATAAAACCAAAATGGACCACTTAACACATACCATTTTTCTGGTATCCAATTAGATATTAAACCTAGTGTAATTAATATATTATTAATTGCTTCGCTATTAAAAGGAATCCTTAAAACAATGTATTTAAAAACAACAACCATTAACACAGCAATTATAAATACTGGATAAATTTTAATTAGTCGTTTTTTAATAAAGCTAAAAAAAGATATTACTTTATCACTATAGGATAACATCAATCCATAACCGCTTAAAAAAATAAAGAACTGCACACCATAGTGTCCAAAATAAGAAAAGATGTATTGCAAAAAGTGTTGAGGATTAGTTACAAAACTTGAACAATAATTTGTAAACGTATTAGTATCAAAATAAAACTCATTCTCTCCAAAAACTGGTTTTACTCTGTGCATAAAATTATGCAAAACAATTGCCAGAATACTTAACCCTTTTAATATTAATGTATCTTTTTTAGAAAGCATGATTATTTATCTAATAGTTTAACTCTTTTATCATAATCTTCTCCTTCTTTAATCAATCTTTGTTTTCTAATAAATGTATTACTAAAAATACTTTTAGTGCTATCCAACTCTTTAAATCTAATATTTGCTAAGTCAGAAAAACTGTATATAAAATCCTCTAAATTATAGGCTCTGTTTTTATAAGACGAAAAAGTTTTAAAATACGTATTGCTTTGTTTATAAGCACCAGAAAACCAAGCTATAAAAGGTATTTCATACATTGGTCGTGTTGCCCAATACTCATTATGTCCTACTAAATCCATCGTATCATACAACTCATCTCCATGATCAGAAAAATATAACACAAAACTATTGGTTTGTTGTGATTTAACACGATCTATAACTTCTCTAACTACAGAATCGTTATACCTTACAGCATTATCATATTCGTTAATTAATTGTAATGCTTTTTCATGTTTAAACTTTGCGTTAGGTTTATCTGTTTTAAAATAATTAAATTTTTCTGGATAGCGTTTAACAAAACGACCATGCGTACCAATTAAATGCATGAAAATAATTTTCTTTTTTGGAGCCTTTTTAAGAACAGTGTCTAAAACTGGTAACAAAGATTCGTCATATATTACTTCATCGGAGTTTTCTGTTGCTACAAAATATTTTTCTTTAGCTGCATTTGCTATTATTGAAGATATTCTTTCGTGTAAACCAACTGGACGTTGATTAGATATCCAATAGGTATCATAACCAGCTGCATTTGCTAACTGAACTATTGATGTATTGTTTTTTTTGTTAGGCGAATTAAAGTCTGATAACGTTAATATTTTATCTAACGATATTATAGTGTGTACATGAGGAGAAATTACACTATCAAAAATAATTAATTGATCTTTAATTTCTGTTAGTTTTGGATTTGTAGGTCTATCATAACCATATAATTGCATGTGCCAATTTGAGGTTGACTCTCCAATAATTACAATATGTGTTTCTGGTGTATCATCAGATTTTTCAACAGTTACAAAAGATGATAAAGGCTTTGCTAAATCTGTCTTTAAATCTTTAATTAATGAGCTATACTCTGAATAACTTTGATAACTAGTGATTATTAAATTTTCAGAATTAAATCGTTTATAAATAAGAAAACTAGAAACAATAAAAAAGACTAATGCAATCAGCTTTAATAACTTAAATTGGCCAGAAATCTTAATGTGTTTTAAAATATAAATCACCAATAATGGTATTATAATAACTATTAAAATTCCAGAAATTGTTACAAAACTATCAAAATAATTGGCTAAAAAATCTGCGCTTTCTGTTGTGTCAGTTTCAAATATTACAAATAATGCTGATGCACTTAATTTGACATTGTAGTTATGGTAAAAACTAAGTTTTATAAATAATAAAACAGATAATACAATAACAGATATAAGGCATAAAAACTGCCTGTTTTTAGTTTTAGAAAACAATACTGTAACACTAAAAAAGAGTAAGGTTAAAAAGCCAAAACCAATAACCTCTTTAAAATAATTAAGTGTATTTGGTATTTTAAACAATCCTAAAATAACCAATATAAAAAACGGAATACTAACAACAAGTGCTAATCTAAAAAGCGATTTAATATTTGTTGCTAAGCTATTTTCCATTAGTCATTATTCATATACTTTCCTTTTTTACTTCCAGCATAGATTTCGTACTTGACTAAACGCGATTCTAATTTTGCGTTTTTTAAATGAATTTTTCTAGAAGGTCTTAAACCAACATGCTTTAAAGCTTCCAGGTTTGAGGTAATAAACCAAGCATCTGTATTTGGATAATTTTGCTTTAAGGTATCTCCAATATTTTTATAAAAACTTTCCATTTCAATATCCAAACGCTCTCCATAAGGTGGATTAAATACCATATGCAATTTAGCCTCTCCTCCTCTTTGGGTTTTAAAAAAGTCTTCGTGTTGGATGTTTATAAAATCGTCTAAATGTGCATTTGCAATGTTTTCTTTAGCTTTTGTTACAGCACTTGGCGACTTATCGTATCCTATTATTTTATGATGAAAATCTCGTGTTTTACTTAATAAAGAGGCTTCAATTTTTTCAAATAACTCCACGTCCCAATCGTTCCAACGCTCAAAAGCAAATTCTTTACGCATTAAATTTGGCGGAATGTTACACGCTATCATTGCTGCTTCAGCCAAAATAGTACCACTACCACACATTGGATCTATTAGGTCAGACTGACCATCCCAACCAGATAACATAATTATTCCTGCTGCTAAAACTTCGTTAATTGGTGCAATATTGGTTGCTAATTTATAACCACGTTTGTGTAAAGAATCTCCAGAAGAATCTAAAGAAATATTACAACGTTCTCTGTCTATATGTACATTAATTTTAACATCTGGAAACTTTAAATCCACATTAGGACGCTCTCCAGTTTCATTTCTAAATTTATCGACTATTGCATCTTTTGTTTTTTGTGCGATGTATAAAGAATGTGTAAATACTGTTGAGTTAACTGTTGCATCTATTGCTAGGCTTCCAGTTTCTTTTAAGTACTTTGTCCAATCCATTTTATACACTTGATCGTATAAATCTTGTTCGGTTTTTATTCTAAAGCTATGGATAGGTTTTAAAATTTTAGTTGCAGTACGTAAGCCCATATTGGCTTTGTACATAAACCCTTTATCTCCAGAAAAAGAAACGTTACGCACACCTGCTTTTACATACATTGCACCTAATTGTTTTAACTCTTTTGCTAGCAATTCTTCAAAACCAAATAAGGTTTTGGCAACCATATTGAAATTTTCTTCCATTCTTTTCGTCTAATACCTTGCAAAAATACTCTATTTTTGTCGGAAATATAACCATTATCGATAATTGGGTTAAGGATGGAGCAATTTGTTTGAGCTCCTCGAAGAGAGCGAGTTGCGAGAGCCTGTTAAACTGGAGCTTAAGCGGAAGTTTAAACCCCAAAAAAATAATATGACTAAAGACACAAAAAAATGGTACGCGTCATGGTTTGATAGCCCATTTTACCACATACTTTACAAAGACAGAGACCATACTGAGGCTGAACGTTTTATGTATAATTTGACGGAATATTTAAACATACCAGAGCAAGGAAAAATATTAGATTTGGCTTGTGGTAAAGGTCGTCATGCCATCTATTTAAACCAGATTGGTTATAATGTTGTTGGTGCAGATTTGTCTGAAAACAGCATTAATCATGCTAAGCAATTTGAAAATGAGACCTTGCATTTTAAAGTGCATAATATGTGTAAACCTTTTGGCGAAACCTTTGATGCTGTATTTAATTTATTTACTAGTTTTGGGTACTTTGATAACGAAGCAGATAACTTAGCAACCATCAACGCAATTAAATCTAATTTAAACGATTCTGGTTTTGGTGTTATTGATTTTATGAATACCGAGTTTATTATTGAAAATCTAGTCCCTGAAAATGTAAAAACGGTTGATGGTATAGATTTTTTACAAAAAAGACGTGTAGACAACGGTTATATTATTAAAGATATTAGTTTTACTTTTGAAGACGAAAACTACAACTATCAAGAGCGTGTTAAAGCCTTTAGTTTAACAGATTTTGAGGCGTTGTTTGCGCAAGCTGGAGTCTATTTATTAGATGTTTTTGGAGATTACAAACTTAGTACGTTTCATAAAAAAACGTCTGAACGTTTAATTATGATTTTTAAGTAATTTATTACAGATGCAAAACTTTTTATTACCTATCATAGCAGTTGTTTTAGGGTTTTTAATTGTCTTAATTTTTAAGCCTAAACATAATCGCAACTTAAAATTACTACTGGCTTTTAGTGGTGCTTTTTTATTGTCCATAACGGTTTTTCACTTTTTACCAGAAGTATATCACAGCCATGACAAGTCTATTGGTTTGTTTATAATGATTGGTATTTTATTACAAATTATACTGGAGTTTTTCTCTAAAGGTGCAGAACATGGTCATGTGCATCTGGATAAAAGCAGTGCGGAATTTCCTTGGTTATTATTTATTAGTTTAAGTATCCATAGTGTTTTAGAAGGTATACCAATTGAGGCACACGATCATTTAATTTATGGGATAATTATCCATAAATTACCTGTTGCCATTATTTTGTCTACGTTTTTCTTGGCTTCTAATTTAAGTAGACAAAAAAGCATTTTATTTTTATTGCTATTTGCTTTAATGACACCTTTAGGTGTGTTATTATCCACACAATTTCAGTTTTTTGAAACCTATTATTACCAAATCTCTGCTTTAGTTATTGGTATATTTTTACATATTAGTACCACAATTTTATTTGAAAGCAGCGAAGGTCATAAGTTTAATTTAGCAAAGCTAAGCACTATTGTACTTGGTATTGTGGTTGCATATTTGATATAGTTTTAATGTTTAGCAAAGAAGAATCCAGACAAATAAAACAGCTATTTTGGACCAGTTTTGGAAAATCTTTTCCAAGAAAATGGGTCTTATATAATACCAAACTAAAAGGCTTTAGTTTTAAATTTTACTTTGACAACAAAAAAGCTATGGTGACTTTGGATGTTGAGGACGATTTAGAATACCGTATTAAATACTGGGAAAAACTGACTGCTTTAAAATCTATCCTTTTAGACGACTATCTTCCAGAAGCTATTTACGAAGAAGAATATATCCTTGATAACGGAAAAGAAATATCTAGGATTTACGTGCTTTTACCACAAAAAGTATCCATCCACAACAAAAACTCTTGGCAAGAAGTTATGGTGTTTTTTAATACACATATGAGTCTTTTTGAAGCCTTTTTTGAGGAATATAAAGAGGTTATTGAGGGTTAATAAATATTATAATGGAGCAACCTAACAAAATAAGGCTATTTGCATTAATAAAACTACCGATTATTATTGTTGCTTTTTTTGTAATGCGTGATGACTACTATGATATAGTCTTATATTTTAAAGAATTTGATGTAATGCAAAATTTCTCAAATCTTGTTTCTCTCATTTTTACAACACAAATTGTTAGATGGTCTGCAATTATGCTGATACCTTTAATAGGTGTTTTTATAAATAAAAAGGTTGGTTGGCTTTTTATACTTTCCTTTTATTATTTATGGATAATATATTTTATATATTTTTTATTTGTAGCCTATAAAGCACAAGGTAAAATATTGTCATTAGGAGTAATTATTGTTTCTCTATTTTTTGTAGCAATACTAAATAGTTACGAAAATAGTAGCGCTACTTATAAAATTAAAAAAGAGGAACAAATTAAATTAAATATTGCAGCCTTTTTAATTGCTGCAATAGAAGTTGCATTAATTACATCTTTAAATTTTTAATTATCCTTATTTTGTTATTTCAACTTCGATTCTAATTGTTTTCTACTTTTTATCTATTTGGTTTTTAACCTGTAAGCCTAGTAAAGCTGTTTAAAAATACGTACTTCTACGTATTTTTTTATTCTGTTTTATATTGTAAGTTTGTTATTACAAATAGTAACCAAAGGTTGCTATATCCTGACTTAATAGTAGGATAACAACTACTTTAGTTGCTATATAACTAGTTGTAACCAATTTGAAAAACAAGAATGTTCGGAATATTTAAGAAGAAAAATACAATCAAATTTCTGTACTCGGATTTAAAGCCAAATGACCGAATTAGGAAAATATTGACTGAATTCATCCTTCCCGAATTAGAACCTTTAGGATTTAAACTACTCAAGTCTGAATTGACTTTTAAACGTGATATTGGAGATTTTCAGCATACCATTTACTTCCAAAAAACTAAATGGAATAGCGGAAATGTTGTTTGTCAATTTAAACCTCACTTTGGAATTTACTCAAATGCACTAAAAAAGTATTACGCCAAAAATGGAACTAAAATCTCTGAAAACCCATTAATCCATAATAGACAAGCAGAATATTTGGAATGTTGGAATCACGAACTTTATGAAAACAGTTGGTATGATTTAGTGAATTATGACAATAATAAAGTTGTAGAAATATTAAAAAACAACTTACTGAATTGCGGAATGGAATTCTTTAAACACTCTGAATCTGAAATTGGAATTGTCGATTACATTATGAGTCTGAATTCATATTATTATCTGACACCAACTTTATTTGATATTTGCAAAATGTATGACAAAAAAGAAAAAGCAAATGAACTTTTAAAGTGGTTTAGGAATTTTCAGAAAAATCCTGAAAAGAAATTTAGCGAAGATATTTTGGAATCTGTAACTGAACGAGAAAACGAATTAAAAAACTGGTTACAACACCGTGTATAATTAATTGCTTTGGCAAGTGCTTATTTGGAAAATTCCTTCGGAATTTTCTCGCGTTCGTTTTTGTTTACTAAATTAGTTGCTGAAACACGCAACTAACCATACACAAGACCGTTGTATGTAATATGATAAAACACCTCGTAACAATATTCATTTTTCTATTTCTAAATTCAATATTTGGACAAGATTCTCTGAACGGAATTTGGATTGGCGAAAATTTGGAATACTTATCTGTAAATGACACTTTAGTTTCTGTAGAATTTCGAACTTTTAAGGACAAATTTCGATACCAAATAAAAAACAATCAACTGATTTTTAAAAATATTTACGAAGTTTCGAGCGGAACTAGAGATAGTATTTATTTTGTTGCTGATTCTACATTATACTATTTTGATTATAAACTAGTCAATAAAGATTCTTTACAACTCAATCTAAACAAAGTTATTGGAAGAAATTTATCCAGTCCTGAAAAACATTACAATTACAGTCGAAAATCATCACTCAAAAAGAATAATATTAATTTTCAATCTGTTTTCTTTAGAGGCACAACTTGTTATGGCAGTTGTCCGAAAATGAAAATTGAAATAGATTCTTTAGGTAACGCAAAACTTAAAGGAGAAAAATACACAGAACCATTTACTGGTAATTATATAGGCAAGCTGACATCAAAGCAACTTGAATCGCTTATCGAAATTCTAAACAGAAGTGAGCTTGACAGATTTCCAGAAAAATTACCTTTCCTTATAGATGCACCATCTTTTAAATTTATATTTAGGTACAATAATAAAGAAAGAAAAAGTCGAGGTTCAATAGTTAGATATTTTAATAGAGAGATACTTAACTATCTATTGAGTATTTATAAAGAAATAGACTGGAAAAAAGTTGATTATGAAATTGAATTTAACGAATAATAACTATTGCCAACACTATATAAAATTCATTACTAATTCTAGCCTACTTACAAAAATATTTTCGGATTTGTATTAGCAAATTTTAGTACTTAAACCACAAAAAACAAAATCATAAAAAAGTGGCAAATCGCACCAGCTAGTACAAACAAATGCCAAATGACGTGGTTATATGGTATTTTCTCAATAGCATAAAACACAATACCAACAGTATAGGATAATCCTCCAGCCATAAGTAATAGGATTCCGTTTGGTTCCATAAGGTTTGATAAAGTAGTAAAATCAAATACTATTAGCCAACCCATTACCAAATATAATAGTGTAGAAAAGATATTTAAACGTCCTGTAAAAAACAGTTTTAAAACCACACCAAAAGCAGCAATTGCCCAAACCACATAAAATAGTGTCCAACCTAAGCTTTGCTCTAATGTAATTAATAAAACTGGTGTGTATGTTCCTGCAATAAGCAGGTAAATACTAACATGATCTACTATTCTAAAATAGTGTTTCTTTTTTTCGTCAGTAATAATATGATATAGCGTCGAGGCAGTAAATAAGATAATTATGGATAGTCCATAAACAATAACACTAAATAAGCTATACTCTGTTTTTTTTGCTTCAAAAACAATTAATAATACCAAAGCCACAATCCCAAACAAAGCACCTAAACCATGTGTTAAAGCATTTAGTTTTTCTTCAAAAGGGGTTTGTTTACGCATTATAAGTTATTATTTTTTTGAAGCTGCCCATTTATTGGTCAACTTTAAATATTCAAAATCTAAAGGAGACTTGACTAATTTTAATTGTCCGTTTTGCCAAGCTCTAATTAAAATGTCTTCAATTAAGTAATCTTCTTCTACGTTTTTTGGGTCATACTGACGTTTTAAAGAGATATTAAACAAGCTTGCTGTACTATTGTACCAAAAGGCTCGCCAACCATTACGTAATTCTTTTATTAAGTTAAACGCAGTTTTTCCGGTTTGTCTGTGGATTAGTTTTACTAGTATTTGACCTTCAGTCTTTGTTAGTTTTTTTAATTCTTCAGAAAACTGTTCTTCTATATATTTTTGTACTTTTTTAGCATATTTTTTTTTGTGTCGCTTCTTTTTTAATGTCTTTAATTTTGTGTTTAAAGCATTTAAACGGTCTGCTGCTAGTTTTGCATAAGGATACACCTTAATGGTTTTTCGTCTTAAAATTAAATAACGTCTTCGGTCTTCTTTATTTTTAAATTTAAGTTTATCAAGCAGCATAATTTCATCTAAATAAATAGACGTATGTGGTATGGAGTCGCCTTCAATAATAATATACTCGATTTTTGTCGAGTCTTGAACCACTTCGTTTTCTTCCTGAGCAAAAAGCACTAGTGGAAAACATAAAAAAAGAAAAATAATATACTTCATAGTTATATCTCTGCCAAAACTATTCCAAAGCAGAATTTATAACGCAAAATTAATAATTAACGTCTTGCTAACTATTAAATAAGTGTGAATATTCTTATTTTAGTAAAAAATTTAATTCAAATGGCTAAAAAAAGCATACTTAATAAAAAGTCAATGGACTTTTTAGAAAAATATTTAAATAATGCAGCTCCAACAGGTTATGAATGGGAAGGGCAAAAAATATGGATGGACTACTTAAAACCTTATGTAGACGAGTTTATTACAGACACATATGGTACTGCTGTTGGTGTTATTAATCCAAAAGCAAAGTATAAAGTGGTTATTGAAGGTCATGCAGACGAAATCTCTTGGTACGTCAATTACATTAGCGATAATGGATTGATTTATGTGATCAGAAATGGAGGAAGCGACCACCAAATTGCACCAAGTAAAGTTGTAAACATCCATACTAAAAAAGGTATTGTAAAAGGTGTTTTTGGTTGGCCAGCAATACATACTAGAAATAGAGCAAATGAAAAAGCGCCTAAACCAGATAATATTTTTATAGATACAGGTTGTGCTACTAAAGAAGAAGTAGAAGCTTTAGGTGTACACGTTGGTTGTGTAATTACGTATCCAGATGAATTCCATATCCTAAATGGTGACAAATTTGTATGTCGTGCTTTAGATAACAGAATGGGTGGATTTATGATTGCAGAAGTTGCACGATTACTTAAAGAAAACAAGAAAAAGCTACCGTTTGGTTTATATATTACCAATTCTGTACAAGAAGAAATTGGTTTACGTGGTGCAGAAATGATTACTCATACCATCCAACCAAACGTAGCTATAGTAACAGACGTTACGCATGATACAACAACACCAATGATCGAACAGAAAAAAGCTGGTCATTTAGAAATTGGAAAAGGACCTGTTGTTGCCTACGCTCCTGCTGTGCAACAAAAACTGCGCGATTTAATTACAGATACTGCTGAAGCTAAAAAGATACCGTTTCAACGTTCTGCACTATCCAGAGCTACAGGAACAGATACTGATGCTTTTGCATATAGTAATGGTGGTGTTGCTTCTGCATTAATCTCTTTACCATTACGTTACATGCATACTACTGTAGAGATGGTTCATAGAGACGATGTAGAAAATGTAATTAAAATGATTTACGAAACGTTACTTAATATTAAAGATGGAGAAACGTTTAGTTATTTTGAATAATTGCTAAGCAACATTTGGCATAAAACAAATACTAATTAAGCCTCTTTTTTAGAGGCTTTTTTTAATTAAATAAATATGGAGTTACAACATCAAAAACACTTATTTGACATTCCTTATGACATTACCTATTTAAATATAGCTGCTCAATCACCTTCTTTTAAAACTATGCATAACGCAGGTTTAGAAGGATTAATGCAAAAAAAACGTCCATATTTAATAACGACTTCAGATTATTTTGAGCCTGTAAAAGAGCTTAAATCCTTATTTGCAAAACTTATTGAAGTTGACGATTACAATCGTATCGCATTAATACCTTCTGTTTCCTACGGAATTGCTACTGTTGCAAATAATATTACATTAAAGTCAACTGATGAAATTTTGGTTATTGAAGAGCAGTTTCCGAGTAATTACTATTCTTGGAAAAAATTAGCTGATAAATATAATGCAACTTTAAAAATTGTAAAAGCTCCTACTTCATCTAAAAATAAAAGCGAGCAATTAAATGCAGCTATTATTGAAGCTATAAATAACAATACTGCCCTAATAGCAATGGGAAATATCCATTGGTCAAATGGTACATTATTTAACCTAAAAGCCATTAGACAAAAAACAAAACAGCATGATGCTTTATTAATTATTGACGGAAGTCAGTCTATTGGTGCTTTACCTTTTTCTGTTAAAGAAATTAAACCAGATGCAGTAATTTGTGCTGGTTATAAATGGTTATTTGGTCCTTATGGATGTGCTTATGCCTATTTTGGAGACTATTTTGATAACGGAAACCCAATTGAAGAAAACTGGAAAAACCGTTATAATTCTGAAAACATGTCTGGATTAACAGCTTATCAAGATAATTATAAACCTTTAGCTAACAGATATAATGCTGGTGAAAGCTCTAGTTTTATTCATGTAAAGATGCAAATAGAAGGGTTAAAACAAGTGTTAAAATGGACTCCAAAAGCCATTCAAGATTATTGTAAAACTATTACTACGGAAGCAGTAAAAGACTTGGAAGCTTTAGGGTTTCAAATCGAACATCCAAATCATAGAACACATCATCTTTTCGGAATTAAATTACCAGAAGGCGTAAATACCAAAACAATTAAAGAAGCACTAGCTAAGCAGCATGTTTATGTTTCGTTTAGAGGCAATTTTATAAGATTATCTTGTCATGTATTTAATACTGCAACGGATTTTAAAACATTAACAAATTGTTTATCAAAATTAATTCAAAACACATAAAATGGATGAGTTAATTGACATTGTTACTAATAAAGGACTTCCAACTGGACAATCTGCATTAAAATCAGAAATACACAAAAAAGGACATTACCACAATACTGTACATATCTGGTTTTATAATTCTAATGGAAATATATTATTACAACAACGTGCTGCTACAAAAGCAATTTGTCCACTACTTTGGGATGTTAGTGTTGCAGGACATATTGATGCTGGCGAAACATTAACTTCTGGAGCTGTTAGAGAAATTAATGAAGAAATTGGATTAACTATCCAAGAATCTGATTTAGAAAAAATTGGTGTTTTTGAATGTTTTCAAAAGTATCCAAATGGAATTATTGATAACGAATTCCATCATACTTTTATAGCTAAACTAAAGGTCCCAATAATAAAATTAACACCTCAAAAAGAAGAAGTTGAAGCTTTAAAACTAGTGTCAATTTTTGACTTTAAAACCCTTTTAGATAATAGTGATAACAACAATCATTTTGTAGCTAGTAATTATAACTATTATTTAAAAATAATTTCAGCAATACAACATAAAGTATAACTTTTATTTTATTATTTTAAAAATCTGATTATCAGATATTTTAACAAAATAAACACCTTGCTTACACCCTGAAAAATCTATAGGATTATTTTGGCTTATCTGACCTTGATTTATTTGCTTACCCAACATGTCATACATAACAAAATCTAACAATTTTGTTGTGTTTAAAAATAACTTATTTACAACAGGATTTGGGTAAACACTTAAAGCAGTGTTTTTAAACGAAATCGTTGATAGCGAGTTGATATGCAAATTAGCAATATAACTATCCACAGATACTCCATCTTCTGCTCCACTCCAATCACTACCAAATAATAATCGTGTTCCACTTGGACTTATTGTTACATGTGGTTCTCCCCAATAATCAATATCGTCTTCATCACTTCTATGATGAGCAACACGATAGACATCTGCATCAAACTCATTAACTTTAGCAATAAATAACTCTTGATCTAAAATCTGAACACCATCTTGCTGAAAGCCTAAACTAGACACTGCAACCCAACCACCTTCTGTATTATTATGCGCTAAAGCTGACATGTGCGTTCCGGATTTTGGATAAGCATAATCACTTACTGGTGTTACAGAAAAACAGTTTCCTGTAGTTGCATTATGCGCTACTAAAGTCCCTTGACATCCTCCACTTGGACCTTGTTCAAAACTAATGGCAAAATAAGCATCGTCTCCATTACTTAATTTTCCTAAGCAAGCATGCTCTGTTCCATTAACATTTAAAGCTCTAACAAAATCACCATTTGTATCATAAACATTACCATTATGGAAAAATAAATTTCCGCTAGGAAAAGGCATTGGAGCTGTATAATTAAGATTAGCTATATTAAACTGCGTTAATGTTGCTGTAGAAATTCGGTAATAAAAGGCACTTGTATTTCCGCATCTAAAAGAAAACACATCACTATCCCAAGACATCATTTGTATATCATTTCCTCCAGACATTCCGTTACCTGAAGCACAACCACTAACAGTTCTAAGGTTAACTATTGCTGTATTAACTTGTGTTTGTACATTATAACTGTATAAGTTATCATTATTATTATCCATATAAAACAACACATCTGGATCTGTAAACGACCAAAACACAGCTTCTAAATCATCTGGATTAATATCTGTAAGGTTTCTAATAAATGTATAATCTTGACCATTTAATAATTGATGATTTCCTCCTCCATACACAATCATTAAACTTTCATCTGCATTCCAAGCTTGAATAGTATTATACATTGGCACAATAAAATTTCCTGCTGTAGCATTAGATATTCTAGTAATAGTTGTATTTGGAAACGAAGGATTTGTAACTGTTCCTAAATAAGCAGGCTTTGATAAGGCTTGCATTGGATGTTGTACTAAATCATTAGCAATATAACCTTGCGATAAGTCTTGAGAAAACACAAAATGAGTTATCAATAATGCAAAAATAAATAGTATTGGTTGTTTCATATTTTAATTAAGCAACTGTTCGTAGGTATATACGGACAAAAGTATAATATTAGATGACTAGAGTATTGATTTTTTATTATTAATTTCGTTTTATGAATCTAATTGCACTAGCATTAGCTCCTGTAGCTATAATTATCATTTACATTTACTATAAAGATAAATACGAAAAAGAGCCTAAACGGTTATTATTAATTTCGTTTTTACTTGGTGCAATTGTTAGTATAATTATTACTACCATACTATATTCTTTTTTTGATTTATATATACCACTTCAGGATAAATTAAGCGTTTGGGAACAATTTAAACAAGCCTTTTTTGTAGTTGGTTTCTCAGAAGAATTAAGTAAATATTTAATTGTTTTATTGTTTGCTCAGCAACATAAAGAATTTAACGAACCCTTTGATGGTATTGTCTATGCAGTAATGGTATCAATGGGCTTTGCAGCAACAGAAAACATTATGTACGTTACACAAAGTGGAGCTGCAACAGGTGTAGTTAGAGCTTTTACAGCCATTCCTGCTCATGCAACCTTTGGAATATTAATGGGTTATTTTATGGGTAAAGCAAAGTTTGCACCTAATAAACTATATCTTAATTTACTAGGCTTGTTTTTTGCTATTCTCTTTCATGGTGCTTATGATTTTTTCTTATTTATAGAGTTTATTCCTGGTATTTGGATTGGTGCATTTATTTCGCTTGGAATAGGGCTTTTCTTATCAAAAAAAGCCATAAAATTCCATCAAGAGCGATCCGTTTTTAAAACTAAATAAAATCTTTTCTACAACGTTATAGTTGTGTATCTTTATAGCTCAAAAGTTAATAAACAAATGAGCCAAAAATTTAATGTAAAAGTTAACAATTCTAATACATTTGAAATAGATTCAGATATGGTTAAAAACCTTGATACTATCGAAACTAAACAGAATTCATTTCATCTTTTAGACAACAATAAACCTTATAATATTGAAATTACTGAACGTCATTTTAATAAAAAAACGTACAACGTAAAAGTTAATAACAACAACTATTCTATAAAAATTGAAGACGATTTAGATGCTTTAATAAAATCTATGGGATTTGAAGTTGGTGCTGCAAAAAAAGTAGATTACATCAAAGCTCCAATGCCAGGATTAATACTAGATATCATGGTAAAAGTAGGAGATGAAGTGCAAGAAGACACACCATTATTAATTCTTGAAGCTATGAAAATGGAGAATAGTATTTTATCTCCTAGAGAAGGCACAATAAAGTCTGTTTCTGGAATAAAAGGAAACACTGTAGATAAAGGTGAATTGTTAATAGAATTTGAGTAAGATGAAACACCAATTTATTTGCTTTTGTACCAAAAATAAAAAGGCATTTAGGTGTTACATGTGACAATAATTAAACATTATAGAACAACACATGAAAAAAATATTAGTCGCCAATCGTGGCGAAATAGCAATAAGAGTTATGAGTACTGCCCAGAAAATGGGAATAAAAACCGTAGCAGTCTACTCTACTGCAGACAGACATGCACCACATGTAAAGTTTGCTGATGAAGCTGTTTTAATTGGTGAAGCTCCTTCTAATCAATCTTATTTATTAGGCGATAAAATTATTGAAGTAGCAAAATCTTTAAATGTTGATGGGATTCATCCTGGATATGGTTTTTTAAGTGAAAATGCTGATTTTGCAGAGTTATGCGAAAAAAACAATATCACTTTTATTGGTCCAAAATCGCATGCTATTAGGATTATGGGAAGTAAATTAGCTGCTAAAGACGCTGTTAAAGAGTATAACATCCCAATGGTACCTGGAACAGATCAAGCTATTACAGATATTCCTGAAGCTAAAAAAATAGCCAAAGAAATTGGATTTCCTATTTTAATAAAAGCGTCTGCTGGAGGTGGTGGAAAAGGAATGCGTATTGTTGAAAAAGAATCCGAATTTGAGTCTCAAATGGATCGTGCTATTAGTGAAGCAGTTAATGCATTTGGTGATGGTTCTGTTTTTATAGAAAAATATATTGGTTCTCCTCGTCATATCGAAATTCAAGTCATGGCAGATGCACATGGTAATGTTATTCATCTTTTTGAACGCGAATGTAGTATACAACGTCGTCATCAAAAAGTAGTTGAAGAAGCACCTAGTGTAGTTTTAACTCCTGAATTAAGGGAAGAAATGGGACAAGCAGCCATTAAAGTTGCAAAAGCTTGTAATTATTTAGGTGCTGGAACAGTTGAGTTTTTGTTAGACGAAAACAAAAATTTCTATTTCTTAGAAATGAATACAAGATTGCAAGTAGAACATCCAGTGTCAGAAATTATTGCTGGTGTTGACTTAGTAGAATTACAAATACAAGTCGCACGAGGTGAGGTTTTACCTATTAAACAATCTGATTTAAAAATTAATGGTCATGCGTTAGAATTACGTGTCTATGCAGAAGATCCTTTAAACGATTTTTTACCAAGCGTAGGACATTTAGACGTATACAAATTACCTGAAGGAAAAGGTATTAGAGTGGATAATGGTTTTGAACAAGGTATGGACATTCCAATCTATTACGATCCTATGTTAGCTAAATTAATTACTTATGGTAAAACACGTGATGAAGCCATACAATTAATGATTAAAGCTATTGCAGATTATCAAGTTAAAGGGATTCAGACAACGTTACCTTTTGGGACATTTGTCTGTAATCATGAGGCTTTTAAATCTGGTAATTTTGATACACATTTTGTTAAAAAATATTATTCACCAGAAGCATTAAAACAAGAGGCAGATCATGAAGCTAAAATAGCTGCTTTAATGGCTGTAAAACAGTATTTGGAAGATCAAAAACTACTTAGACTACCAAATTAGTATTTAATGTTCAGTTTTAAGTAAAACAAATCAACAACAATCAAATCAACGAAAGACATTTAGCTAAATGGAATCCAAAATAAAAACTTTAAACGAAAAACTAGCGCAAGCCAAATTAGGTGGTGGACAAGCTAGAATAGATAAACAACACGCTAAGAAAAAACTAACAGCAAGAGAGCGTGTTAATTACTTAATGGACGAAGGGTCATTTGAAGAAATTGGTGCATTAGTTGTACACAGAACTGTAGATTTTGGAATGCAAGATCAATTATTTTATGGTGATGGTGTTATTACTGGTTATGGTACTATTGATGGTCGGTTAGTCTATGTATTTGCACAAGACTTTACCGTTTTTGGTGGTGCTTTATCAGAAACACATGCCGAAAAGATTTGTAAAATCATGGATTTAGCACTTAAAATTGGTGCACCTTTAATTGGTTTAAACGATTCTGGAGGAGCACGTATCCAAGAAGGTGTACGTTCTTTAGGTGGTTATGCAGATATTTTTCACAGAAATGTAAAAGCATCTGGAGTTATCCCTCAGCTATCTGCTATTATGGGACCATGTGCTGGTGGAGCTGTTTACAGTCCTGCAATGACCGATTTTACCATGATGGTTGAAGATACTAGCTACATGTTTGTTACTGGACCTAATGTTGTTAAAACAGTAACAAACGAAGAAGTGACTAGTGAAGAATTAGGTGGAGCAAGTACACACTCTACAAAATCTGGTGTTGCACATGTTACCTCTTCCAATGATGTAGAATGCCTGGAAGATGTCAAACGTTTATTAAGCTATTTACCACAAAGTAATCTAGAAAAACCTAAAGATTTACCATACACTTTAGGTGAAGAAGTTAGAGATGAATTAGCGTCCATAATTCCAGATAATGCCAATAAACCTTATGATATGCATACGGTTATTAAAGGACTTATTGATAATGACAGTTTTTTTGAAATCCATAAAGATTTTGCCGAAAATATCATTGTAGGTTTTGCAAGAATTGGAGGTAAAAGTATTGGTGTTGTTGCCAACCAGCCTTTATTTTTAGCAGGAGTTTTAGATGTTAATAGCTCTCGTAAAGCAGCACGTTTCACACGTTTTTGTGATGCATTTAATATTCCGTTATTAGTATTAGTGGACGTTCCAGGGTTTTTACCAGGAACAGATCAAGAATGGAACGGAATTATAGTGCATGGAGCCAAATTACTATACGCATTAAGCGAAGCGACTGTACCAAAAGTAACCGTTATTACTCGTAAAGCCTATGGTGGAGCCTATGATGTAATGAATTCTAAACACATTGGAGCAGACTTAAATTACGCTTGGCCAAGTGCAGAAATTGCAGTAATGGGAGCAAAAGGTGCAAGTGAAATTATTTTTAGAAAAGAAATTAAAGCAGCTGATAATCCTGAAGAAAAACTATTAGAAAAGGAAGCTGAATATGCTGAGTTGTTTGCAAATCCATATAAAGCTGCAGAACGTGGTTTTATAGATGAAGTGATTCTTCCAGAAAACACAAGACGTAAATTAATAAAAGCGTTTACTATGTTAGAAGACAAAGAAGAAGTCTTACCAAATAGAAAACATGGTAATATTCCGTTATAAAATATAATCAACAAAAAAAAGAGCTTCAATTGAAGCTCTTTTTTTATGACCAAAATTGCTAATTAAATCTTAGCTTGATAGGTATATAAATCAAAATATCGTCCTTGAGAAGCAATTAACTCATCATGATTCCCTCGTTCGGCAATTTTACCGTTTTCTATAACCAAAATTTGGTCTGCTTTTCTAATGGTACTTAATCTGTGTGCTATTACAATAGTTGTTCTGTTTTTAGTAAGTTCTGCTAAAGATTTCTGGATTAAAGCTTCACTTTCTGTATCCAAATTAGACGTTGCTTCGTCAAGGATAATAATTTTTGGATCTGCTAAAATGGCTCTTGCAATTGCAATACGCTGTCTTTGTCCACCAGACAGCTTCACTCCTCTTTCTCCTATTAAAGTTTCTAAACCTTCTTCAAAACGATCTGTAAACTCGTTTACATAAGCTGCATTTACTGCTGCTTTCAATTGGGCTTCTGTTGCGTCTGGTCTTGGAAATAGTATGTTTTCGCGAATAGTCCCTTCAAATAAAAATTCATCTTGTAACACAACGCCTAAATGTTGTCTAAAACTTTTCAATTTTACTTTAGACAAGTCTTTTCCATCAATAGTAATCTGACCAGATTTAGGGTTTAAAAATGTAGCTGATAAACCTGCAATTGTCGATTTTCCTGAACCTGAACTTCCAACCAAAGCAATTACAGAGCCTGAAGCTGCTTTAAAATCTATATTATGCAACACAGGTTTTCCTGCTTCATATTCAAATGAAACGTCTTTAAATTCTATTTCACCTTTAAACTCTTCAAGTAAAATGTTTCGGTTAACGTCATCTTCTTCTGCAGCCATATTCATAAGCTCTTCTGTTCTATCTAAACCAGCTAAAGCTTCGGTTAATTGACTACCAATATTACTCATTTGTACAATTGGAGCAACCATAAAGGCTAATAGCATTGTAAACTTTAAAAAATCACCAGGAGTAATTTCACCTTGCATCATATAATGACCACCAATTCCCATAATTCCTGCGGTTGCTAATCCTATTAAAAAAGTTGAAGAACTCGTCATAATTGCAGTTGCAGTCAAACTCTTTTTTACGTTAATAAAAATATCGTTAACCCCTTTTTCAAAAACTTTAGACTCTTGGTCTTCTGCATTAAAAGCTTTAATGACACGTACTCCTGCTAAAGTTTCGGTTAAACGACCTTTTACTTGTGCATTAATTTTTCCTCTTGCTCTAAAAATTGGACGAATGTGTTTAAAAGATTTTAAGGCTATAATCCCGAAGATTGATAAAGGAATAAATGTAGATAAGGTCATCCATACATTCATCCTTAATAAAATAATTAAGGTTAAAATAGCTGTAAAAGAGCCTCCTACTAATTGGACTAAACCTGTACCTATTAAATTTTTAACACCATCTACATCACTCATAATCCTTGAAACTAAAGCACCAGACTTTGTATTATCAAAAAAACTAATTGGTAAAGACAATACCTTTTTTTGTACTTGTGCTCGTAACTCGCTTATTAAATATTGTGCTTGAATACTTAATACTTTAGTTAATAAAAAAGAGGTAATGGCTTGTACTAAAATAGCAGTAACAACAATTGCAATTAATGTGTATAATTGACTGTAATCCTTTCCAGGTACAACTTTGTCTAACAACACTTTACTTTGTAATGGTAAAACAAAACCTGCTAAACTGCGAATAATGATGAGTATCAAGCCTAACAAAACTAGCTTTCGTCTTGGCCAAATAATGGTTTTAAAAGCTTGTTTTAATGTGACTTTAGGTTTGGTTTTATTTTTTTTATCTGAAGTTTGTAAATGACGCATGTTTAAGTTTTGAATTGCAAAGATACGCTTGTAATTGGCAACCTCTTTTTTAAAAAAGTAAATCTTTTGTTAATATAAAATTTAAACAGAAAACATTAAAGTCTGATTGTTTTAACTAAAAAATACGACCATAATAATTTAAGTCCACTATTTCACCTTTAGTGGTCTTATAATCACGTCTAATGGTACCTTCTAACTCAAAACCAAGTTTTAAGATAACTGCTATGCTGCCTTTATTTCTGTGATTTGCTCTGCATAATAGCTTTTTAAACGCATAAATTTCAATGATATGATTAATCACTAATTCACCAGCTTTTGTAACAATACCATTGCTTTCAAAATTAGCATCTATAAAAGCACCTAATTCTGCTTTTGGGACATTCCAGTCTATATTCTTTACATCAATTAAACCAATAATTGTATTAGTGTTTAAATCGGTTATCATGTAAGGAAAATAGGTCTTTGCCTCTATCCTTTTCTGGATCTGTTTGCAATACACAATAGATTCTTCTAGCGTCTTATTTTTGGTTACTGTTCCTGCAAAAAAATCTTCTAGTCGTTCGCGATTATTTTCAATTAAATTGAAAAACGCTACACTATCGTTTGGTTGTAGTAATGCTATTTTAAAATGATCAAAAGTCATTGTTTTAGTTATCAAGTAATCGTCTATGGTAGTTAATTTGACCTAGATGGTACGCTAAATGCATGGTTAAATGTACTAAAAAATATTCTGTAGTCATGGTGTCTTCAAACACACGACGCTTATATTCTTTTTGCAAATCTGCTTCAGTTAATGACTTTAAAGTCGTTTCAATAGTCACTATTGTAGTATCAATTTGTTTGGTTAATTCTTCTACAGGAATATTTTTAAGCGAAAACTCTAAATCTCTCTGTCTTACATATCCAGAATTACCCATGGTTGCACCAATAAAATGATTAAGATTTCCTATTAAATGAAGACATAAATTTCCAGCAGAATTTTTAACATCTTGATTTACAATCCATAAATTATTATGGTTTTTTAGGCGTTTATTTCTTTTTTTAAAGCGTTTAAATCTCTTTTAAAAAGAGTTATTAATGTTGTTGTTAGCATGTTAATAATTAATATTAAATTAAAAATTCTACGATAAAAATAGTCAATAATTGGCTTACTTTTGCAGCATGCAAGACAACCAAACGGTAAAATTTGAATTTATAGCTTTAATGGCTTTATTAATGTCTATTGTAGCTTTAGCAATTGATGCCATTTTGCCTGCAATGTCAGCTATTGGTATATCTATAAATAGTTTGGATACTAATAATAACCAACTACTTATTACCATGATTTTTCTTGGCTTAGGTTTTGGGCAGTTATTATTTGGGCCATTATCTGATAGTTTTGGTAGAAAACCTATGGTTTATATTGGATTTTCCATTTTTGCTGTTGCTAGCATTGTTTGTGTTTTGTCTCCATCTTTAGAATGGATGGTTTTTGGACGTATCTTACAAGGTATTGGTTTAGCAGCTCCAAGGACTATTGCAATTGCTATAATTAGAGATATGTATAAAGGCGATTATATGGCAAAAATCATGTCTTTTATAACCACTTTTTTTATACTAGTTCCTGTAATTGCTCCAGTAATGGGTAAATATATTTTAAATCATTACGATTGGAAAGGGATCTTTTATGTGCAATTATTAATGGCATTTTTAGTCAGTCTTTGGTTTTGGAAAAGACAACCAGAAACTCTAAAACCAGAACATAAAATTAAGTTTAGCAAGTACGTATTTATTGACGGATTAAAAGAATTAATAAAATATAAAGAAACCATAGGATTTACCATTATTTCTGGGTTTATCTCTGGTGCATTTATTGTGTATTTAAGTGCGTCTCAAGTTATTTTTGAAAACCAATATGGTTTGATTGATGAGTTTCCTTATATATTTGCTGGATTAGCTGCTGGTGTTGGATTATCTACCTTTTTAAATGGTAGTTTTGTCATGCGTTTAGGCATGTGGAATCTGTCTTTTATTGCCATTTTTGTGTTTAGTGTTAATGCTTTATTATATGTGTTTTTGTTTTGGAATACAGCAAATCCATCCTTAGTAATAATACTTGCTTTTATGGCTATCCAGTTTTTTACCATTGGATTTATTTTTGGGAATATTCGAGCAATAGCAATGGAACCTATTGGACATATTGCAGGAATTGGAGCTGCAATTACAGGTTTTGTTGCCACAATGATGGCTGTTCCAATTGCTAATTATATAGGTAGTTTTGTTGACAAAACTGCTTTACCTTTATTTATTGGCTTTACTATTTTCGGGTTTTTATCGCTTGGGTTGTTTATTGTTATTAAGAGGAATAGAAAACACGTTGCTTCTTAATAAATAGTTCTCGATACTATTCTGATTAAAAAACCAGAATCACTTTAATTGACGATACTTTACTTATTAAAACTCCCAGAATCCACACTTTTAATAAAGCTAATTAAGCCTTTAAAAAAGGTTTTCTGGTCATCAAATTGCGAGAGATGACTTCCGTTAGGGCATAATAAAAACTGTCCGTTTTGTACTTCTGTACTTATCCATTTCATGTGTTCTGGATCCATAGTATCATGCGTTGCTCCAATGGTTAATGTTGGTACAGAAATGTTGTGCAACTGTTTAGTAACATCCCAATTTTTAAGGGTTGCGTCTCCTTTTATACCAAACTCACTTGGTCCTTGCATAGTGACATAGACGTCAGGATTTAAATGCTTAAAACTTCTGTTTATTGGTTCTGGCCAATCTTCAACAGGCATTCTAATGACGTGTTTTGTATAGTAATTTTCAACAATTAAATCTAAATATCGTTTATTTCCATAATCTTCTTTGTCCTCATAACTCATAATTTCTTTAAGTACTTCTGGATCTAATTTTGGAGCCAATACTTCATCACTATATTTTTGATATTCTGGAATAGAAGCAACCATGTTAGAGATGATTAATCCTTTTAAATTTTCTTGGTATTTTAAAGCATATTGCATTCCTAAAATTCCTCCCCAAGATTGTCCATACAAATAAAAATTGTCTTTATTTAAACCTAATGCAACCCTTACCTGCTCTACTTCTTCTACAAAACGATCCAAATCCCAAAGACTTAAATCTTTTGGCTGATCGCTATAATAAGATCCTAATTGGTCATAGTAATAGTACTCTATATTTTCTTGCGGAAAGTAACCATCAAAACACTCGTAAATTTCATGGGTCATTCCTGGTTCACCATGTAATAACAACACTTTTATGGTTGGGTTATTACCAACACGTTTGGTCCACACATTAAATTCGCCTTTTGGTGTTTGGATAGGAATCATTTTAATTCCTCCTAAAAACTGATCGTCTGTATTAGGTTTTAAATAACGTTCTGCTTGACTCTGTAAATGGTCTGTATCATGATTATGCTCTTCTTTACAATTAAAACATAGCAGAATTAAAAAAGTAAGCAGTGTTATTTTGGTTTTCATAAGATTGATAATTTAGAATACTAAGTTAATTAATTTAATTATCAATTAATAACTATAGCTTTTTAGCAAAATGATGATAATACTCAGCTTTTATCCTATTAATTTTCTCTAAATTAGTAAGATGAAGAATACTATAGCCGAACGCATTTTAGATTTCCTTAAAGGCTTCCCTCCTTTTGATGCTTTATCGTATGAGCAGTTATTAACTATTTCGTCTCAAGTTAAAGTGCAATATCTAGAATCTGACACAACTGTGTTTAAAAAAGGAGATGTGGTATCTGACCAATTTTACGTGGTAAAAGATGGAGCAATTGGTGTGTATAGTGATACAAGTTTAGTAGATCAATGCGACGAAGGAGATATTTTTGGACTTCGTGCAGTTATAAGAAAAGACCACTATTTACTAGATGCCAAAGCTATTGAAGAAAGTATTATATATAGTATTTCTGCAACATTGCTAGAAGATATTATAATTAGTAACCCAAAAGCCAATCAGTTTATCATTGCTAGTTTTGCAACCAATACGCGTAATCCTTATAGCAATGAAGACAAAGGGACTTTGTTTGCTAATGTACCAGCTTTACAGTCTGATGCTTCCAGTTACACAGAAGTCCAATCTGCACAATACTCTAAAAACCCAATTGTTTGCAATACGGAACTTAGCGTAAAAGAAGCTTCGCAAATTATGAGTCAAAACAAAGTGGGTTCTATTGTTATTACCAAAAACAAACAACCTATTGGTATTATTACAGATAAGGATTTACGTAATAAAATAGCAACAGGATTACATGCTATTACAGAAAAGGTAGACACTATTATGTCTTCTCCAGTCATTACTTTTCCAGAAAACATTTCTGTAGCAGAAGCACAAATAGGCATGCTTAAAAACGATATTTCGCACTTATGCATTACAAAAGACGGAACACCAAATTCTGAGTTAACAGGTATTTTGTCAGAGCATGATATTATTGTCATCCATGGTAATAACCCATCGGTTTTAATAAAAGAAATTAAGCGTGCAACCTCAGCAGAAACCCTACAATTTATTAGAAAAAAAGCACAAAACTTATTAGAAGGTTACCTCAAACAAAACATACCAATAAGCTTTATATCTAAAATAATTTCGGCAATAAATGATGCCATTACAAAACGCATTATTACTATGTCTATTTCCCAATTAAACCAAGAACCACCAACCACATTTGCTTGGTTAGCTATTGGTAGTCAAGGTCGTAAAGAGCAGTTGTTATTAACAGATCAAGATAATGCATTAGTCTTTCAAGATACTGAAGATGACAGTACAACCAAAGCTTATTTTTTAAAATTAGCAACTGCAGTAAACAAAAAATTAGCAACTGTTGGTTTTGAGCTTTGTCCAGCAAATATGATGGCTAGCAACCCAAAATGGTGTTTGTCTGTTACAGACTGGAAAGCCCAATTTAAAAATTGGATAACACATCCAGATGCAGACAAAATTATGCTCTGCAATATCTTTTTTGATTACGATTGGGTTTATGGTGACCAAAGTTTAATTTCGGAAATGTCTAACAGTATTTTTGAAGCTATTGATAGCTATGAGATTTTTATGAGTTTTATGGGACAAAATGCTTTAAAAAACCCACCTCCTTTAAGCTTTTTTAGAAACTTTTTAGTGGAAGATTCTGGAGAACACAAAGACCAGTTTGATATTAAAGCACGTGCCATAATGCCACTAGTAGATGCTGCAAGACTGCTTATATTATCGCATAACATTAAGGATTTTAATAGTACTATTGAACGTTATAAAAAGTTAGCCGAAATAGAACCTCAAAACAAAGATTTGTACCATTCCTGTATTAATGCCTTTAGAGTGTTACTCCGTTTTAGAACCAAACAAGGTTTAAAACACAACGATTCCGGACGCTTTGTAGATGTTAATCGATTAAGTAAAGCAGATCGTTTAAAACTAAAAGGGAGTTTTAAACCTATAAAGGATATTCAAGATGTTTTAAAAACACGTTTTAAACTCTCTCAACTACTATAAATGAGCTGGTTTAAACGTAAAACATATCCTGATTTTTATAACGCTTACGCGGAAACTTTTAAGCAACAATCCAAAGTGTTTGAAACCACACGCTTTGTGGTATTTGATACCGAAACTACTGGATTACAACCAGAAACAGACAAAGTTTTATCTATTGGTTGTGTGGTAGTTACCAACACTACTATTGATGTAGCAGATAGTTTTGAGTGTTACCTCAACCAAATACAATTTAATGCAGACACTGTACAAATCCATGGATTATTAAAAGGCGGAAAATTAACCAAAATTGAAGAACGCGATGCTATAATACAGTTTTTAGATTATATAAAAAACGCAGTATTAGTAGCGCATCACGCAGCTTTTGATATTGCAATGATTAACCAAGCTTTAAAACGCTTGGACTTACCAAAACTGAAAAACAAAGTAGTAGATACTGGACAACTCTACAAAAAAACAAAATACGTTAAAGACCAAAAACACTATAGTTTGGACCAATTATGCAACCAATTTAATATTACCATGCACGATCGTCATACAGCGTCTGGTGATGCATATTTAACAGCAATACTGTTTCTAAAATGTACTGCTTTACTTAAAAAGAAAAAAAATAGAGCTTTAAGGCTGAGGGATTTTTAGTGTTCTTGTTATTGTAAAGACATGAGACGCAAAATCTGTTAGTAGTTATTATTCTCAAGATGACTTACTATTAATAGTAATATTTGTGCCTTTCTATTACAGATATACATCATAGTTTTTAATAATAAACAACACTCAATTATTATTTTTATTAACTTACAACTCTAACACTACCTTATCAATGAATTTAATTAAAAAAATAGGCACTCTTAATCTATTTGTTTTGATCCTTTGTGTTCTTATAATTATAGTTGCAGAATATTTGTTTTTAAAAGGCGATAAACTTCATGCTATATTTATTGGACTTTGGGCTCCAACACTACTTGGAATAGTAATTTTTATAAAACAAATTTACAATGGACGCTAATCAAATTATAATCTGGTTTTCAGTTTTTATATCTATTTGCGTTGTAATATGGGCAATTTTGTTAATTCGTGCTTATGATAAAATAGATAAAAAATAACCTATTTTACCCAAATAACGCAAAGCAATCTGTCTTTAGCTAATGTACTACACAAGCAACTAATTTAAAACCTCAGTTCTAGTACCAACTCTAAAACAACGCTCTTCGCCAAGATATAATGGGTTACCATGCTTCTCTGACCAAAACCCTTCTAATATATCTTTAGTAATACATTTATAGACTACAACACCTTTAAAAATTAAGTCATCGTCACCTTTATAATTAAAATTAATGACCAAAATATTGTCTTTAAAAAAACCTGTACCTAACTGCTCTTGAGTATTATTAATTAACCATTTGGCAATAACTCTGTTATTTTCGTCTAGTGTTAAGTCTAGCGTACCTTTGTAGGTTATTGCTTCTTCATTTTGGTTGCTTCCTTTTATGTTGTAGGTTCCTGGTAATTGGGTTAGTTGCATTTTGGGTGTTTATTAGTGTTATTTATTAGTCTCTACACTAGCCATACGTTTCATCGTATCAAAAAACGCGGTTTTAAACGCATCATCTTTGGCATACAATCTGTATAAATCCAATTCTTGTTTGCGTTGTTTAGACATCACATCATCAAGAATTTTCTGAAAGGCTAAATTCTTATTTTGCTCATCTGTATTTTCTGCTACTTTGGACTGAAAATCAGGATGTGCTTGTATTGATTTTGTTAAACTAATAAACTTAACACGTTGGTCTTCTGGTGTTGCTTCCCAACCTTGAAACCAACGTTCATTAAATGATTGTATAATTAAATCTAAAGGATCTCTTTCTTCTTCAGTTCCGTGTGCTCCTCTTGGATTTGGATTTTGTGGATCAACAATACTTTCAGAATCATCTAAACCAATAGTTTCATTTAAACGTACGCGTTCTAAACCATAAGTTGATAAATCAATAGATTCTAACAATTCGTCTAATGCTCCAATAGGATCAGGTTTTATTGGCAATTTCGGAATCAAGAATTTTAAAAACCAATATAACTTTTCCCAATTCAAAACTTCAAAAGGTAAAATAGATGCCATTTGCCCATAGATTTTCACAAACTGTTTTGCCTTAATTTTAAAATCGGCTTTATCATCATCTTCTAATTCTAATTCATTAATAAAGCGTTCTGCAGCTCTTTCAATTATTGGGCTTAAAACTTGTGCGTCTTCTTTATTGAAAAATTTAATATTAAAATCTTCTACCTCACTCCACTCATAGACACCAACTGAATCTAATACGTCTTTTAGCTCATGCAATACATTTACATCAGTTGCTTCGCTTAAGGAAGTTGCTGTGTAAAAAGGGTCAAAAGATGCTTTAATATCGTCAGTTGAGTTAAAGAAATCTAATACAAAAACATCTTCTGTACGTTTTCCTAATTTAGTTGCAGCTCTGTTTAAACGTGATAAGGCTTGTACTGCCAATACACCTTGAAGCTTTTTGTCTACATACATGGCACACAGTTTAGGCTGATCAAAGCCTGTTAAGTACTTATTAGCAACTACTAAAATTCTATAGTCGTCTTCATCAAACTTGTGTCTTGTATCTTTTTCTGCAAACCCATTCATTTCGGCTTCTGTATACTCAATACCATCAACTGTTTTTTCACCAGAAAATGCAATGACTATTTTAAACGGATTTCCTTTTTCTTTTAAACTATTTTGCAGTGCTTTGTAATAGCGAATCGCAGATTCTATGCTCTGCGTTACAACCATTGCTTTTGCTTTTCCTTTTAACTTTTTTTGATTAACTATTTTAGGAATAAAATGGTCTAATATTATTTCTGCTTTTGTATTAATAGTCTGTTGATGCTGCTCTACATAGGCACGTAGTTTTTTTTGTGCTTTAGACGAATCAAATAACGGATTATCTTCAATAGATTTTTCTATTTCATAATAACTTTTTAAAGTCGTGTAATTTGCAAGCACATCTAAAATAAAACCTTCTTCAATTGCTTGCTTCATAGAGTATAAATGAAATGGTTTAAAACTACCATCTTCATTTTTTACTCCAAACTTTTCTAAAGTAATAGGTTTAGGTGTAGCTGTAAATGCTAAATAGGATGCGTTACCTCGCATTTTGCGAGACTGCATGGCTTGTACAATTTTATCTTGTGTATCAAACTCCTCATCTTCATTTACTTGTTGTCCCATTGCTCTGTTCATGTTATCATGTGCAGAACCACTTTGACTACTGTGTGCTTCATCAATAATAACAGCAAAACGTTTGTCGCTTAAATCTGCAATACCATCAATAATAAAAGGAAATTTCTGAATAGTAGTAATGATTATTTTCTTGCCTTGCTCTAAACTTTCTCTTAATTCTTTAGAAGAATAAGCTGGAGCAATGATGTTTTTTATTTCTGAAAAATCCGCAATATTATCTCGAATTTGTTTGTCTAACAAACGTCTGTCTGTAACCACAATTACAGAATCAAACAACGGTCTTTCTATATCTTTAATTCCAGGAACATTACTATTCTCTGGATAGGTTTCTATTAATTGATAGGCTGCCCAAGTGATAGAATTGGATTTACCAGAACCTGCAGAATGTTGCACTAAATAAGTTTGCCCAACCCCTTTTTTACTAGCATCTTCTATTATTTTACGCACCACATCCATTTGATGGTATCTTGGAAAGAACAATGTTTTTGTTTGCAAAGGATCTTTCTTTTTACCATCTAAACGTACAAAATGCTGAATAATGTTGGCTAAGCTCTCTCTTGTAAACACTTCATTCCAAAGGTAATTGGTTCTGTGTCCTATTGCTCCTTTTGGTAATTCTGGATTCCCTTTTCCATGTTTATTCCCTTTATTAAATGGTAAGAAAAAAGTGTTTTTACCATTTAACTTAGTTGTCATATACGCTTCGTCTGTATCTACTGCAAAATGTACTACACAACGTGCAAAGTTTAATAAAGGTTGTTTGGTATCGCGTTGGGTTTTGTATTGATGCTGACCATGTACTCTAGCGTTTTGTCCTGTCCAATGGTTTTTTAATTCCATAGTAACAATTGGCAAGCCATTTATAAACAATACCAAATCTATTTCTTCTCTTGGATTATCTATGCTATAACGTAATTGCCTGGTTACGCTAAAACGGTTTTGTGCAAACCTGTCTTTTATAGTTTGGCTACTACTTGCTAATGGATTTTGATAAAACAAAGTAAAGTTAGCATTATCAACCTCCAAGCCTTTTTTAAGCAGATGCAATACACCATACTTTTTAATCATACGATCAAAACGATTTAGGATTTTTAATTTCCAATCGCTTTGTTTTTGTAGTTTTTCTAACTCTTCTTTTTGGGTGCTTTCTAAAAAGTCCCAAAAGAATTGCTCGTCTATAGCAAAACGTGTATTAAAATTAGTTGGCTGACCAATATAATAACCTTTTCCAGTTCTGTAAATTTCTGCATTTTCATTTACAGCGTCTACGGAAACACCTTGCGTTTTTATTTCTTCTAGGCAAGTTCCTGTTAGTATTTTTTCAATTGCACGTTCTAATGCTTGTTCGTTGGTTTGGCTATGCATATTATGAAGTCTTAATTTTTATTATATTGATTAATTTCTGTGTAAAAGAATCTAAATCATATCCATTATTAATAATTGTTTGAGGTATAGTTCCTCTATAATCTGATAAAGTTATATTTTTAATATTATCTTTTTCTGCAATCAAATTAGATTCGATTAACGGTTTTATTGACTTACCTATTGAATTAACAAACCTTATACAGTGTTTAATTGATTCTACAGATTCAACTTTATATTTATCTTCGCTACCTGTATATTTTGTCATATCAACTGAACATAATGCATAGTTTTCCATTTCTAAAGATGCACGTTCCAATTGTAATTTACTCATAGAGACAACACTATTTGGGTCCCATCTTGATTTAACTTCGATATAGTATAAAGGTGATTTTTTATAATAAATAATAATATCTTGACCTCCTTGTTCTTCCTTGGTTATTAACTCATTTTCATTTTCTATATCTACAATTAAACCTTCTATATTATTACCTATTCTCAATCTAATTAAATCTTCTATGTAAACACCTATTTTCTTTTTATGAGCAAAATTCGCATTGTACCTTTGTTCTGTAATTAATGCTGCATTACCTAATTCTATTATTTTATCTAAATTGGGGCTTCTAGCTAATTCTCCTAATTTTTTAATTTTACTTTTATGTAAACTTAGAATTGAAAAAGAATCTTCACCATCTGCTAAACCGACTAATATTGTTGACTTTTCACTATAAATCAAAGGGAAATACTTTTCATAATTAGAATCAGATTTAAACTTTTCAATAATGTCTAAAATCTCCTTTTTAAAAGGATGATCAATTATTTTTGACTGATTATTATTAAAAAAATTAGATTCTATTTTTTCTGTTAGACTTCTTACTGTTTGATTTTCTGGTTCACTCATAAATTGAGAAAAGTCAGAATTTATTAATGTAAACCTTATTGGGTGATTTGGTTTAATCACTAGGTCATAAAGGTCTTTTATCTCACTAGGAATATTTAAATCTAACTTAAGTAAATTTTGTTTACACAATTCATTTAATTGATTAGGAAATACTGGTAATGTTTGAAACATTAATTTATAATCATCATATTTAGACATACTTAATAAATCCAACAATAATAATTTATTTTCTTCTACCCAATCACTGTCTTTTTTAGCTAAATCATTTAAAAACAAACTAACAAGTTTTTTTTGAGAAGGTCTAATATCTATGTCATTACCCTTATTACTTATCAATTCTATTAAGTTCTCATCATAATCAAGGTAACGAGTTATTAACTTTACCATCTTTGTTGGTATACTAATAGAATCTATAGATGAATTTAATTTACAGAAATCAATTAAACTTGCTAAAAAAACTGAATCAACATCTTTAAGCCTAATATCATCTCTTACTTTTGAGGATATGTGCTCATTTAATTCAGTTGAAAACTGTTTTCTTGTATATTCTTGAAACTCGAATTTAAACTTAAAGTCTAAATGAACATAGCTTTTCGGAATATCAGGAAGTATAACATCCGCAATTTTAATTAATGTGTTGGGTATATTTATACTTTTATAAAGAGATGGTAATGTCTTAAATTCACCTTTTATATTTGGTAAAAGCTTCTTATTATTAAACACAGCTTCGTGCCCATTATCTATTAAGTATTTGTAAAAAGATTTTAAAACCTCTGGATCTTCAAACTTATCTAGATGACTATCTTGCTCTATTTTTTCAACTAAATTTATTATTTTAACATATTCAATATTAACAAAATCCCATTCATCAATTTTAGAAGTCCATTCTTTTACTAATTCTTTCTTAGGTATATTTAAATAGTATTTGTTAATAATTGAATAAATATTGTCAAAGCCTAATTCATCAAGTAATAATTCTGAATGAATAAAAACAGTCTTTGAAACCTCAATATTACCAGTAGTTGTTTCTACTAAAGGAAAATTTTTAAATTCATTAATCCAAATTTCCTTAAGCTCTTTATAATATTCATTCAATAAAAAATCATCACTATTTACCTTAAAGTCTATTTTACCTAAATGTATTATATTACTTATATCTGCTGTGTTATTTTTTACAAAGTCAAAAATTAATTTTGATGCTATTTTAAGTACATTTCTATTTTGCTCTTCTTTATCTTGTATTTGCTCTGTTTCACTATTTAAATGAATATTATCTCTAGCTTCTGTTGGTGTAAACTTATTTGAATGAATAATAAAATTAACTCCAAAATCTTCAGAGCCAATTAACGGATAGTATAAAAATAATTTTGACAAACCTGAACTAAAATTAAAAGCAGATTTATTTTTATCAATTGGAAGAATAACTTTGACATACTCTTTTAACTCTTCATTTCTATGCTCCAAAGAATAAACAGAAGAAATTTCATTATCTATAATAATGTCTGTTTTTGCTACTCCTTTATCAATTGTGCTATCACCTTTTTCATAAACTGTTTTTGAGTTCTCTTTATCAATAATAGTAACCTTATGAAGCTTTGAATTTAACGTCATTACATAAGGTAAAATTAAAGGCACTTTTTTTAATGCTTCATTAGATGCACTTTTTTGTTTGTCACTTACTGACAAATAGGCGAATTCAGTAAACTCAGATTTTTTGTCAGAATATACTTTTTCTTTTATTAAATCAATTGCTGCTTTTTTTTGAGTTTTTAACGCTTTAATCAATTCTGTTGCTTCTGTTGCTGTTCTGTCTATTTCAAATTCTTTTAAAGGAATATACTTACTCCCTAACTTAACAGAACCAGATAATAAAATCTTACGTCCAAAAGAATGTGTAGTAATGAAACCTGTTCCGTATTGACCAGTTTGATCTTCATTATTTCCTGCAGATTTAGAACTAAGCTGTTTTATTAAACAATCAAGAGTATTATTATCAAAGGGATCTCCATTATGCCTAAAAATTAATGCATCATCATTTAGCTCTATCTGTATTTCAGTTTTAGTAGAAACGTCAATAGCGTTTTGAAACAATTCCCAAATTGCTCTTTTAGTATGATTGTCATTAAGCTTTTCAAATCCTTGAATTAACTTATTAGCATGCTGTACCATATCATTATGCAATGACTGTTCTTCTGCAATTTTAACCTCTCTATCTATATCCAATTCTTCCATGCTAACAATCTTCTATTTACTTTCCTGTTTTAACAACCAATAAATCTCATTAAAAAAACTATCTACTTCAAGCATGTTTTTTAAATTCAATTTGTCACAAATTTCTTCTACTAACAAGCAATAATCTTGATAGTCACTACCATTAAAAGAACTACTATGAGATTTGAAATAGACACCTGCTTCTTCTTTTAAAACTGTTATAGGATTAGAGTTTAAATTAGCAAAACGATTTGGTTGAAAAGTCATCATGATTTCGGTTACATAATTTATTCTTGCTCCATTCACTTTTTCGACTAATTCTTTAGCTTCCGAAAACACACCACTTGGTAAATTATTTTGATGATCTTTTATAAACTGAACCAGTTCTCTAAATTCGTTTTTACAATAATAGACCTTAAACCTATTTCTATACAGACTACCACTTTTCCATAAAGAGCGTTGTCCTTGCTTGCCAACAAGCGTATCTATAATATCTTCAAATCTGTTTTGAGTTAAACTATTGCTTGTTGCAATTTCGTTAAGTAGTTTTTTTGCTTCTTTATAATCTTTTTCTCTTTGTTTATAGTCTGCTTTACTTTTTGCTGTCTGGTATTTTTTTAAACGCTTTTTTAAGTTCTTATAATCAAAAGTATAATCTACATCGCTTTTATCTGGTGACCCTTTTTGACTTTTTCTAGCTTTTTCTTGTTCTTTAAAATAATCCTCATAACGTTTAATTAGCATTAAACTAATTGGATTTGCATTTTTTGAAGAAGTAATAGTTTTAAAATACTTAACAGAAGTTTTCCAAACTGTACTTGTTATTTTAGTTTTACTAACAAGCGATACTTCTTGATTAGTTGTTAAACCACCTTTAGTAATATTAGCCGAACCTGATAAAACAACACCTTTTTTATCATTTTTGAATAAAAATAATTTTGGATGAAACACGTTGGTTTTCACTTCTGCTTTGTCTAAAAACAGATTTGCATTTACTTTATTTTTAAATAAATTAAATATAATTCTTAAAGCTTCTGGTTCTGTCAAACCAAAATTTTGACCAACAATTATATTGATTGGTTTATTGGCTTTTAAATGATTTTTAATAGATGGTAATAGCAATTTTAAACCAGATATTTTAAAAAAAGCAGTAGCTAACCAAATCTCCTCTGCTTCTTTAAAACATTCAAGTATATAGTCTAGATGATTTGCTTTGCTATTATTATAAATTAATTTGGTTTTGCTCATACTAACACACCTTTAATTTACCAGTGACCACACTATTTATTAAACTACGCTTATACTCTTTTAATTTATCAATTTCTTGCTGTTTTAAACTAATAGCAGTTTCTATTTTTTGCGAAGCAGTTTCTATATAATCAAGAATTTTATGTTGTTCTTCAATTGATGGAAGTGAAATAGGGTGATTATTTAAATCACTTTGAGTCATACTCGGTAATGCTGTTGCTGTACTATAATAACTAAATGGCAATGTTGTAGCTACATAATATAGAAATTTTACAATATTTCCATTTTTAGCATTTGCATAAAACATAGTGTCTACAGCCCAAAACTTACCTTTAAAATAAAGAGGCTTATCTATTGTTCCTTTTCTTCCTAAAAAAACTACTTCGCCATCATACATATAATCAGAAGCATAAGCAAATTGACCTCCAGAACCAATTACAGGATATCCTTCGTCCGTTTGAATGTGTTTATAATCTGAACCATTATTAATTGTTAAACAATGCTTCAACCGTTTCACAGCCCAATGTGCAGGAATTACACCAATCCACTCCACACCAGAATCTTTCAACGTCACACTATCATCCAAACCACGTGTAACAGCTTTGTGTATTAAAATTTGTTTGCGTTCTTTAAGTAAGTTTATTTGTTGCTGCTTAATAGCAATAGCATCGTCTATTTTGGTGGTTTTATCGTCTAAAAACTGGGCTATTTTGGTTTGTTCTGGAAGTGGTGGAAGTATGGATAGTATATTAAAAAAATCATCAGTATATAATCTTAGCCTACTTTCAATAACTCCAGAAGAGTTTCTTTTAAATTCTGCTTTATAAAGTTCTGTCCTTAATAAATAATGAAAATATCTATTATGGTTTTCTCCATAAATTCTATAAATAGAATATGCTGGACTTGTAATCCCATCAAAAGGCGAAAATCCTAAACTTCCATTCCAAGCAAGCATAATATTACTTACTAAATCTCCTTTCTTTACTTTTTTATATCCTTCTAAAGTCATTGCGTTTGTTAGCATTCCTCCAGCTTCAACCTTATAACTTTTATTAGTTACTCCTGTGTATTGAGAAACAGAAAGTAAATCTTCATCTCCATTATCACTTCTCTCATTTATTTCATTAAAAAGATATTTAATTCGTCTTAATTCCCAATGCTCAGGAATCTCTCCTAACCATTCCACTCTAGAATCTTTATATTTCTCGTAACGCTTTATTTTATTTTCAACTTCTACCATTACACCAAGTTTAAAATTTCAGAAATTAAACCATCACTTTGTTTTTCTAAGTCTAAAATATCTTTGGTAACGTCTTCTATATTACGCAAAGGTGTGTGCTTGTAAAAGTATTTATTAAAGCTAATTTCGTAACCAATTTTGGTTGCGTCTAGGTTTATCCAAGCTTCGTTAACGTGTGGTTTTACCTCGCGTAAGAAGTAGCTGTGTATGTTATCTTTAAGTGGCACGTTTTCTGTGTCGCGTAGGTCACTTTCGGTTTCGTAGGTTCTGTATTCTCCTTTCTTAGAAGTCGCATAGTACCCGAAATTTGCTAAATCTTTTTCTTCGCAATCTAAATGCGCTAGTAGTTTAGCAAGTATATCACCAGACAGTTTTTCTGTTTTTTTAATGACTTTTTCGGCTTCAGCATCATACCAACTAACCGCATTTAAAATGGCTTTTTTATCGCTTGCGCTAATGTTTAGTTTCTGCTTTTTAATTTCGGTATCTACTAGTTTTTTAAAATCATTAAAATCGTTATATTCTTCTTCTCCAATAGCTTTTAATAAAACAATTCCTGTTTTTACTAAGTTTAAATGCTTGTGCCATGTTGCAGGCTTGGTCAGTTTTGTTTTATTGGCAGATGATAAGTTTAACTCGTTTTTCTCACACCATTCTAACAACTCCTTTTCGTGTTGTTTGGTATTGGTGTATATACTTTCTCCAAAGGTTTCAAATGCATATTGCATAGGTTCTTGCAATACTCTGTCGTAACGCAAGGCTTCAATACGTTCTGCTGTAAATTGTGCTTTTAAACGTTTTGGTCTTTCTATGGTTGCTTTATAATATCCAAAATCTTCATTATCAAAAACCTGAGCAGAAATACCTTGCTCGCCTTCGCGTTCTGCAACGCTTAATTTAGTATACGTATCTACAATTTCGGTAATGTGTTCTGGCGAGAACTCGCAATTTTTGTTTCCTAAGTTTTTACGTAGTTTTCTATATAACTGTCCTGCATCAATAAGTTGCACTTTACCTTGTCGGCTAACAGGTTTGTTGTTGCTTAAAATCCAGATATAGGTTGTAATACCTGTATTATAAAATAGGTTGTTTGGTAATTGCACAATGGCTTCTAGCCAATCGTTTTCTATAATATAACGACGTATGTTACTTTCTCCTCCACCTGCATCTCCTGTAAATAGGCTACTTCCGTTATGTACCGAAGCAATACGTGTTCCTGTTTTACTTTGGGATAAAGGTTTCATTTTAGACACCATTTCCATTAGGAACAATAATTGTCCATCACTAGAACGTGGAATGGCATCTGCATCTTCTTCAACATTCCAATAATTTTTCAATTGAATTTGAAAACGAGAATCTATAACATCTTTACCGTCTTTGATGTATTTCTGTTCGCTAGACCATGACTTTCCGTAAGGTGGATTGGATAACATAAAATCGAAAGTGGTTCCTGCAAACTCATCTGTAGATAAGGTAGAACCTACTCTGATGTTTTCAGGGTTGTTTCCTTTAATCATCATATCAGACTTACAAATGGCGTAGGTTTCGTCGTTTATTTCTTTTCCGTAGAGATACACATCACCTGTTGCTCTTATTTCGCCTGCTTCATCTTTAATAAAGTTTTGGCTTTCGGTAAGCATTCCTCCAGAACCACAAGCAGGATCGTAAATGGTCATTACTGGTGGTAAGTTGTCTTTAATTGGATCGAAGATAATGTGTGTCATTAAATCAATAACTTCACGAGGTGTAAAGTGTTCTCCAGCTTCTTCGTTATTTTCTTCGTTGAATTTACGTATCAATTCTTCAAATATATAACCCATTCCTAAATTAGACAATGCTGGTAATTTGCGTCCTTCAGGATCTTCTTTTTCAAAAGGTGTTAGGTTGATGTAAGAGGATGTGAATTTTTCTAACACATCTAACAACACATCTTTGTTTGCCATGTGTGCTACTTGGCTACGCAGTTTGAACTTATCGATGATTTCTTTCACATTAGGACTGAAACCATTTAGATAATCTTCAAAATTACCTTGTAATATTTGTTGACTGTTGGTTGCTGTATCTTTTAGTTTTTGAAGTGTCCATTTACTCGTGTTATAAAACACGTAACCAGAAGCTTCACGCAAACCAGGTTCATCCCATTCTGTAAATTTTGCTTCGTCACGTTGGAAAGCTAATTCTTCTAAAACAGCGTCTTTTGTTGGTTCTAATAATGCGTCTAAACGACGTAGGACAATCATTGGCAATATAACGTCTCTGTATTTTCCGCGTACATACACGTCTCGTAAACAGTCGTCTGCAATAGACCAAATGAAGGATACTAATTTATTGTGTGATGATTTATTCATTTATAAATAAATATAATTGTTATTGGTTTTTAAAACTTAAGTAATCAGTAATAAAGGGAGAGTTTAAATATACCACCTTTATTAAAATTTGAAAAGCTATTATTTATAAAAAAATAAGAGATTTCAATTCCAAACTTAAACACTATAAATAACAAATCCTTACGGTTTCCCGTAAGGATTATAATTGAGAAAAAAATGTAATGATTTGCTATTATTAATTCTAATACCCAACTAATATTACTAAAAGTATATTTTTGAAGACAACGCAATAATAACATCCATTTACAGCTGTTTTATTAGTCTGAAGTTACAAACATAACACCATTACATTGCAATCCTTTACGGGAAACCGTAAAGACTAAAAAATAAAAAAAAGAGACCTACAATATTGTAGGCCTCCAAATTTTCCTTAAAAAAATAATAACTAATAACACACAATATTAAGCAATGCTTTAGTGTGTGTTTTACGGGTTTCCGTAAAGTGCTTGTTTTATTTTAAATTAATCCTAAATCTTTTACAATTGCTACCAAATGGATAGCATTACTAGCTTTAAATTGGACACGTAATTTATTTAAACTTTTTTCTATAGAGCTTAAACTACTTGGTGTTACATTTTTAGATTTTAAATGTGTGCTAATCTGATCCTGAGATAGTCCTTTGGAGAGTAGTCTGATTAGCTCTATATCATAATCTTGGATCTCTAAATTACTTTTTGGGCTTAGTGCACGTGCTACTTGTGGAGATAAATAGGTGGTGTTTTTATTTACCGCTTGTATGGCTTTACCTAACTCTATTAAACCACGTCTGCCTTTACATACATAAGCATTGGCTTGATGTGTGTTTATTAGTAATCTTACTTTTTGTAAACGATCTTCTACAGAGTATACAATAATTTTTAATTCTGGATGTTCTGCTTTTAACACTTGTACCAACTCTAATCCTGATGGATATTTTTGGTCTCTGTGATCTGACACAAAAGACAAATCTGTTATTAATAAATCAAAAGGTGCTGCATCCAAAATGGCTTTTTTAACCCTTAAATACGCATCGTCACAATACTGTACTTGATGTACATCTTTTATCCCAAAACTATCCACTACTGTTAGGACACCTTGATTAATGCTTCCTAAATCATCCGATAATAATACTTTTTTAAACATACCTTATACTATTACTTGGGCTTTAAACCCATTATTTGTACTGGAATCAAAAGTAATTGTTCCGTTTAAGGATTTTATACGGTTTTCCGTATTTAGCAAACCATTTTGTTTTTTTAACGTGCATCCAATGCCATTATCTTTATAATTTATGTTTAGTTTTTTATTGTTTTTATTAAAAACTAAAACTACAATTGTTGCTTGACTGTGCTTTTTCATATTAGTCATTAACTCTTGTAAAACCCTATAAACAGTCGTTTTTTTGATTTCGGTAATAGTATTCCATTCAATTTTTGAAATGTTTTTTGTAATAACTGTTAGGTTTTCGTTTTTATAACTTAGTAGTAAATCAGATAGTAGCTCTTCAAAATCTTCGTTAACATCTATTGTACTGTTTTCTTTAGAAATATCTCTGGTTTTTTTATAAATACCTTCTAAATCGTCCAAAACATCATCATTAACTTGAGTTGTGGTTTGTAATTTGGTCATAATTTGATACACATCATTTGCTACCTCATCATGGACTTTTTTAGATATTCTGGTTTCGGTATTATAAATTTCTCTAAACTTATCTTTTTTGTGCTTAGATTTTAACATAAAATACAACGCAAAACCTATAGCAACTATTAGTGCTGTTATTAGCTTATACAACCTGCTATTGGCAAGGCTTTCTTGAGCTTCTAATTCTTTTTTATTTACATCATATTTTAATAAGGCAAAGCTGTTTCTGGTTTGTTTATTTGCTGTATCTAAACTGTCTTTTAGCTTAAAATATTGATCTGTAATTGTATAATCTTTTAAATTAAGTCTTAATTTTAAAGCGTCTATTGTATAGGACATACTATTAACTAATGTAGCAATAGTATAGGCTTTTACTGCGTGGTTTTTGGCTTGTACAGTATCCTTAATATTGGCATAGTATAAGGATAGGTTTTTGTAGCTAGAATATAAATCGCTACTATCTTTTAACTGCTGTCGTAATTGTAACGCATGTGTTATATAGCTTAAGGCTTGCGTTGTATTTGTTTTTATTTTAAAACCTCCTAAATTATTTAAGACTCTAGCTTTTTCTTTAGTACTTTTTACTCTTGGAAAAATAGTTACAGCATCAAGTAATACTGCTTCAGCCAAACTATCTTTACGTAGTTTTTTATAGGTCAAAGCAATATTATTATACATTACCAAACTGTCTTTTGCTAGTGCTGTAATTGCTAATGCTTTATTATAGTTTTTTAAAGCTTCGGGATACATTCCTTTTTCTTTGTAAATAATACCTAGTTGGTTATATATTACTTTTTTGTACCAAATCCCTTTTTTAGAATTGTCTTGTTCTAATAACTGTAAAGCTTTTACTGCATGCAGCTCGCTTTCGTCATAAAACCCTTGTTTATATTCAATTTTTGAGATTAAAAATAAGGCTTCTATTTTTTTAATTGGCGTGTGGCTTGCTTTTAAATACTTCTGAAAATAGGTATAGGCATTCTTTAAATCATCACTAGACTGGATTTTAACGATCACTTGTTTATAGTACTGCAAACTATCTTCAGATTGCTGAGCATAACCAATTTGACTCGCCAAAACATTGAGGCTAAACAAAAAAAAGAGGAATGATTTTTTAAAAAATTTCATTCCTCTAAAATAGTAACTAATTTTTAGTTAATTACCAGCTTGACTTGTTTTTCCTCCAATAGGATTTACAATTGGTGGTGGATCTAATTCGCCTTCTTCTCCACAACAGTTTTCTGCTTGCTGGTTTTCTATTACATCCTCTGCTACACTTGTTGGTGTACAAGAAAATAAGGTTGCATTGAGGAAAACCGTAAACATTATTGCATATATTTTTTTCATTTTGTTTTTAAATTAAAATTGAACATAAGTGTTGCTGTCCAAGAGTTTTCTTGGATGCTTTAGTGCCTAACAACACACGATATTTTAAAAAGAGACGTCTCTCTATTTTGGGAAGTATGGAGCGCAGAAGTAAAAGACAATATTACTTCCCAATGGATATGATCATTTTACTTTGCTACTCCAAAAAATGAATTAATAAGTACTCGTAAACCATATTACGACTATGGTATACTTTAATTCTGTAGCAAATAAAGGATGGTTTTTCTAAAAGAATAATGACATAGTAATGACATCTAATTGACACTTATTTGACATCTTAAAAACAGTCTAAAAACCAACCAATTACAATGAAAACAATTAAAAGGAACACAATTAAAAACAAAAATTTAATTAGCCAATTAATAACTTTAGTCTTTAATAAAGTAGCTGAAGAATCAAACGAAACTAGTGGTTATGGGCTTTCAAAATATCTTTTTAAGGCTATTGACGAAAAAATTACCGAAAGGACTTTAATACGTTATTACGATGGTTATGTTTTGAATAAAGAAAATGAAAAGAAAAAACCTAATGCTTTTAACCTAAATCTACTAAGTCAGTATTTAGGCTTTGACAGTTTTTCTGAATTTTCTAATCAGAAGAAATCCAAAAGCAAAAATTTTGGTTTTAAGCTTAATAAAAAACCAAATATTATTAGTACAACAATTATTGCTGGTTTTATAGGCTATTTAGGGTATAATAACTCTAAACAAAACTGTATGGTTTGGGTTAATAATACACACTATTATAAAATTACTTGCAACGAAAAAGGAGATATACAATCCATACCAATGGACAGTTATTTATTAAATAATTTTAAACGTATCGTACCAGACTCTACCTACCCATTTTTTAAAATAGATGGAAAAGAAAACTTGTGGTATGAAAAAAATAGCAAAGGTCAATTAGAGTTTTTTACCAGTTATGGTACACATCCAATTACAGGAGAGACTTTAAAAAAAATTACACCTTACATGATTAAAAAATACATTTGGAAGGGTTATAAATAAAAAAACTACTATTAAAAATGCCATTTAAGGTTATCACTTATCTTAATAAATTGTTATGGACTTAAACTATAATTAGTATTTTTAAATTTTTAAAATTAATTAATACAATTACCATGAAAATATTAGCAATTGGAAAAAACTATGTGAATAATAAATCCGATTTAAAAGATATAACAAAAGGGTTTCAGATGATTTTTTCTAAACCAGAATCCAGTTTACTAAAAGATAATAAAGACTTGGAATACCCCAATTTTACTTCTAATTTATTATATGAAGTTGAGCTAGTTATTAAAATAGGAAAAACTGGAAAAAACATTGCAGAAGCAGATGCTGTATCTTACATCTCAGACATTGCTATTGGTATTGATTATACTGCAAAAGATGTTTTAAACCAAGTACGCGAAGGTAAAGGTCCTTGGGAATTAGCTAAAGGGTTTGATGGAGCTGCACCAATCTCTACATTTTTACCAATCTCAAACTTTAATGATGTAAATGATATTAATTTTAGTTTAACCATTAATGGCGAACAAAAGCAAGTTGGAAACACCAATTTTATGATTTATAACTTTGCCGAAATTATTGCATTTACTTCTAAATTTATGACTTTAGAACCTGGTGATTTAATTTTTACTGGTACACCTGCAACAGGAGCTGGAGCAAGTATTAAAGGAGATCATTTACAAGCGTCTATTGAAGGCGAATTATTATTAGATTTTAAAGTGATTTAGACACTTTTAAGCATAAAAAAAGCAACCATTTAGGTTGCTTTTTTTTATTAAGGTTATATAATAGTTATTCTACTTTTTTACCTGGTAAAACCTGTCCATTTTGATATAGTGTTAAACGCTCAACTATAGTATCATTATTAGTCATAAATTCTACTTTAGCATCCACCACTTTTAAGTAAAACTTAGTGTTATCAGTTGGAAACAATTCAAATTGAGCTTGTCCAGTTGCTTGTAAATACAAATGTCCATCTTTAGTTGTTATAGTAATAAAAAATGTTGGAGCCAATTGATACTTCCCAACATAACGCTCTAATATTTCATTACTAACGGTTACTTCTTTTATTTCTACATTTAATTTTTTTAATACGTCTTTAGCATTATCATTTCCTGGATTTAACACTAAAGATTTTTTATAGTTTTTAATGGCTTCATTAGTGTCTCCATTAATTAGTAATGCTTCACCATAGGAATCATATGGGTTTGAAGCTTCTGGAAATGCTTCTACATTTAATTTAAACACTTGTAATGCAATGTCTAGTCTTTCTTTAGCTAAATATTGATATCCAAGGGTATTAAGCTCTTCAACATCAAAATTAAACGCATCTAATTGTTCTGCTTTTGTCTTTTTATAAAACAAAACAGCTTTTTCTATACCATTATCCTGTATCTGTTTATCCAGAATCTTTGCTATTGATGGCTTGATAGGTTTTAACGGATAATTTGGTACCATTAATTTAATTGCAATTGCATCTACGTTTTGGTTACTATTTGTTAAAACTATAACTCCTTTTTTTGCTTCTTTATCTAATGCTGACATTGCACTATAACCTCCTGTTGCTCCATTGTGCATTAAAAATCGACCATTTTCTATATGCCAAGCTAATCCCATTTCTGTTTTTTGAGTATCGCTTTTATAAGCAGATTGATGTGTTAAAGACATGGCTTTGTGTAATGGAGAATCTATCGTGTTACAATTTATATTTGCTTGAATAAATTTTGTCATATCACTTACTGTAGATCGGATTCCTCCTGCTCCTCCTAAAGTAATAATATCCCAATTTGAAGTTTCTAATAATCCTGCATGTCCTTTAGCTAAACGTTTTTTCATTGATTTAGTTAATACTAATCTAGTATCATTCATCTGTAACGGATTAGCAATATGGTCTATAACTAATTGCTCATACGTTTTACCACTTTGTAATTCTAAAATATGTCCTAATAATCCCATTCCTAAATTAGAATACTCATTATTTACTCCAATATCATGAGTTAGTGTATAATTAGAAATAAAACTATATAAATTCTTATACGTATAATCTGCAAAAGGGTTATCAGGATTTGCTGGTGTCCAATTATCAGGCATTCTTGGTAATCCTGATGTATGTGTTGCTAAATGAAATAAGGTTATTTCTTTTCCATTTCTGGTTGGTACTTTAACAGATTTTGGTAAGTATTTAGAAATAGGGTCTTCCAAACGCATACTACCATCATTAACTTTTAATGCCAATAAAGTCGTTGTAAATACTTTTGAAATAGAACCAATCTCAAATACACTGTCTTCATTTACAGGTGTTCCGTTTTTTAAAGCTGTATTACCACTACTAAAATACTCAACAGTATCTCCATCAATAAAACCTACAACAATACCAACGTTAACTTGGTTGTCAATTCTGGATATTACATGTTCTTTTAGCGCTTTAGGTATAGTGTTTTGCTGAGCATTGCTGACAAAACAGAATGTTAAAACACTAAATAGGACGATTATTTTTTTCATCATGAATACAATTTAAGATTGATTGACATTAACTAGACGTTTAAAGTTACAAATTATTACTTTTTAAACAACAAAAGCAACCATTAAGTTGCTTTTGTTGTACTATAAAAAAATTAGTATTGATTGGTCTTATCTTTTTTTAGTTTTCGTTTTTTTTGGTTCTTTAATTTTAACAAAAACCAATTTAAAACGTCCTTTATTACTATCTCGTTTTTCTATTTCAAAATTGTCAATAGAGTTTATTAAAGGTGTTAATTTTTCAAATCCATAGTTTCTAGAATCAAAATTAGGTTGCTTTTTTTGAAGCAAACTACCAACATCGCCAAGAAAAGCCCAACCATCATCATCTGCAACATCAGATATAGTATTGGCAATAAACCTAATGTCTTTTTGAGTGATTTTATCAATATTACTTTTAACCTCCAAAATAGCTTCAGGTGTTGTATTATCTGCTTTTTCTGGTGCCTTTTTAAGTATCTCTATATAGATAAACTTATCGCAAGCAACTATAAATGGATTAGGTGTTTTCTTTTCTCCTATACCATAAACTTTCATTCCTGCTTCACGTAAACGGGTTGCTAAACGTGTAAAATCACTATCACTAGATACAATACAAAAACCATCCACTTTTTCTGAATATAATATATCCATTGCGTCAATGATCATTGCAGAATCTGTTGCGTTTTTACCAACTGTATAAGCATATTGCTGAATTGGAGTGATTGCATTTTCCAACAATAAATTTTTCCATTTGTTTAAATGTGGCTTGGTCCAATCTCCATAAATACGTTTTATAGTTGGAGTACCATATTTAGCAATCTCTTCCATCATCTCCTTTACATATGCTGAAGGAATATTATCACCATCTATTAAAACAGCTAACTTACTTTCCATTAGGTTCTGTTAGCCTTTTTTGCAATCTTTAATGCCTTTTTTTCTTTAGGTGTTAAAGCTGCTTCCTTTTTAACATTCTTTTTTGCGTCTTTTGATTTTGCCATAATAACTTGTTCTATTTTATTTAAAGGTACAACTATTAAACTAAGACGTATAAAAAAAGCAACCCATTGGGTTGCTTTTTTCTAATAACATAAAATTTATAAGACATTATCCATAATCTCTTGCACACATTCTGGATTAAGTAATGTACTTGTATCTCCTAAGTTACTAGTGTCATTTCCTGCTATTTTACGTAAAATACGACGCATAATTTTTCCGCTTCGTGTTTTAGGCAATCCGTTTGTAAATTGAATTTTATCTAACTTAGCAATAGGTCCAATTCTGTCAGTAATTAATTGGTTAATTTCTTTTCTTAAATTATCATGATTTCTGCTTTCACCTGTATCTTTTAAAGTAATATAACCATATAAAGCACTTCCTTTAATATCATGAGGGAAACCAACAATTGCAGACTCTGCAATAGCTTGGTGCTCATTAATTGCATCTTCAATTGGTGCAGTACCTAAATTATGACCAGACACGATAATAACATCATCTACTCTACCAGTAATTCTATAATAACCAACTTCATCACGTAAAGCACCATCTCCTGTAAAATACATATTCTCATAGGCTGAAAAATAGGTTTCTTTATATCGTTCATGATTTCCCCAAATGGTTCTAGCCATACTTGGCCAAGGGAATTTGATACATAATCTACCATCGACTTGATTTCCTTTTAACTCTTGACCATTTTCATCCATTAATGTTGGTTGTACACCTATAAAGGGTAAGGTTGCATACGTTGGTTTTGTTGGTGTTACATATGGAATTGGAGTAATCATCATTCCTCCAGTTTCTGTTTGCCACCATGTATCAATAATTGGACTTTTACCTTTTCCAATATTATCATTATACCAATGCCAAGCTTCTTCATTAATTGGCTCTCCTACAGAACCTAGTACTTTTAATGATGATAAATCATACTTATCGACTAGTTCAGTACCATGTTTTGCTAAAGCCCTAATTGCTGTTGGTGCAGTATAAAACTGATTGACTTTATGTTTTTCTACAATGTCCCAGAAGCGTCCAAAATCTGGATAACTTGGTACACCTTCAAACATAACCGTTGTTGCTCCATTTGCTAAAGGACCATAAACAATGTAAGAATGTCCTGTAATCCAACCAATATCTGCAGTACACCAATACACTTCATTATCTCTATACTGAAATGCATTTTTAAACGTATAAGCAGTATACACCATATAACCAGCAGTTGTATGTACCATCCCTTTTGGTTTTCCAGTAGAACCAGAAGTGTATAGAATAAATAGAGGATCTTCAGCATCCATAATTTCTGCTTCACAGTCTGTAGATGCTTTATCTAATAAAGGTTGTAACCATTGGTCACGTCCTTCTTTCATGTTAATATCTGAGTTGATGCGTTTTGCTACTAATACATTTTCTACTCCTGGACATTCCTCTAAAGCTTCATCTACAATACCTTTTAAATCTATTGTTTTTGCACCACGATAAGACCCATCTGAAGTAATGACCATTTTACAATCAGAATCATTAATTCTTGTTGCTAATGCTGTAGATGAAAATCCTGCAAAAACAACCGAATGTATTGCTCCAATTCTAGCACAAGCCAATGTAGAAATGGCTAATTCTGGAATCATTGGTACATAAATACAAACACGATCTCCTTTTTTAACTCCATTGTCTTTTAAAACGTTAGCAAACTGGTTGACACGTTGGTGCAACTGATTATAAGTAATATGTTCTGCTGCTTCATTTGGATCGTTTGGTTCAAATAAAATAGCAGTTTTATCTCCTTTTGTAGTTAAATGTCTGTCTATACAATTTTCTGTAATGTTTAATTGTGCGCCTTGAAACCATTTAACTTCTGGCTTTTTAAAGTCCCATTCTAAAACTTTATCCCATTTTTTTCTCCAAACAAAATGTTCTTCTGCGATTTCTTCCCAAAAAGTCTCTGGTTCTCTTATAGATTTTCTATATACTTTATAATACTCTTCTAAATGTTTTATGTGATAATTACTCATAATGTGTTAGTTTAAATTTTATTTTACTTTTTATTGCCTCTCGATACAGTTGTTTTATGCTTCAAAAATCACTTGATGTGACGTTATCGGTTTTATTTGAAGAGATAGCTTTGTTCTTAGCAATGACAAATAGTTATTTATGAATCCCAATATTATGGGTTTGATAGATTGTTTTTATTTCATCAATAATAGCAACATCATCAATAGTTGATGGAATATTAAATTGCTTTTCATCTGCGATATTACGCAGTAATTTACGAAGAATTTTTCCGCTTCGTGTTTTTGGTAATCTATTTACAACAAGTACCTCTCTAAAGGAAGCAACTGCTCCAATCTCGTTACGTACATCTTGTATTATTTGTTTTTGAATGGTTTCATTTTCTAAAACTTCTCCAGATTTTAATACCACTAAACCTAATGGTTTTTGTCCTTTCAATTCGCAATGCACACCAAAGACTGCACATTCTGCAACAGATTTGTGCGAGGCTACAATTTCTTCCATTTCTGCAGTAGATAATCTGTGTCCTGCAACGTTAATAATATCGTCTACACGACCAGTTATAAACACATAACCATCTTCGTCTTTATATCCACCATCTCCAGAAAAATAATACCCTGGAAAACGGTCTAAATAACCTGTTTTAAAACGGTCTGGGTTTTCCCAAAGATTACTTAATGTTCCTGGTGGCAAAGGTAGTTTTACTGTTACATAACCTTCTACACTAGACTCTACTTCTTCTCCTTCTTCATTTAAAATTTGTATATCATATCCACAAACAGGAAAACTAGCTGAACCTGGTTTTACGTCTTGTAAACCTACACCAACCATATTAGCTAACATTGGCCAACCGCTTTCTGTTTGCCACCAATGATCAATAACTGGTACTTTTAATTTGTTTTCTGTCCACTTTAAAGTAGCAACATCACAACGCTCTCCTGCTAAAAATTGATATTTTAAACATGACATGTCAAATTGCTTCAAAAAATCTCCGTTTGGATCTTCTTTTTTAATAGCTCTAATTGCTGTTGGAGCAGTAAACATGACTTTTACGTTATGCTCGCTAATGACTCTCCAAAAGGTTGATGCATCAGGTGTTTTTATTGGTTTACCTTCAAATAAAACAGTTGTATTTCTGTTTAATAATGGTGCATATACAATGTAACTGTGTCCTACAACCCAACCAACATCACTTGCTGCCCAAAAGGTATCACCTTCATCAACTCCATAAACATATTTCATAGAAAATTTTAAAGCAGTTGCATATCCACCTGTATCTCTAATAATTCCTTTTGGTGTACCTGTGGTTCCAGAAGTATATAAAATGTATGATGGATGTGTGGATGTTACCGAAATAGCTTCAATTGAGGCAGATTTTTCAACTAATGTTTTATAATCTACATCATAATCTTTTTTTGGTATATCAACATCTAATTCTCTATCAAAAACAATAACATGTTCTGGCTTATTTTCCGCTTTAGCGATAGCTTCATCTACAAAAGGTTTGTAAGGAATAATACGCTTAATTTCTATACCGTTTGATGCTGTTATGATCGCTTTTGGTTTACAATCGTCAATTCTAATTGCTAACTCATGTGGTGCAAATCCACCAAACACAACAGAATGTATAACACCTATTCTTACACAAGCCAACATAGCATATAAAGCTTGCGGAATCATTGGCATATAAATAATACAAGTATCTCCTTTTTTAAGTCCTAAATCTTGCAGTCCGCCAGCTAATCTAGAAACTTCTTGATGCAATTGATTATACGAAATGTGTTGTTTTGTATTGGTTACTGGAGAGTCAAAAATAATAGCATTTTGGTTTCCAAAACCATCTTTAATGTGCTTGTCTATACACAGATAACTTAAGTTAAGTTGTCCATCTTCAAACCATTGAGGATAATCATACTGGTCTTTTGATAGGATGTTTTTTGGTGTTTTAAACCAGTCTAATTGCTGTGCTTGATCGCTCCAAAATTGTTCTGGTTGCTGAATGCTTTTTTGGTAAAATTTTTGGTAATTCATGGCTACTATTTTTTAGAATTTAGTAGTCCAAACCAATTTGGATTTAGCACTTTTAACTTGATAAGCACCCAAATAATTACTATAAAGCAAATTCCCATAACTACAGAAAGCATAGGACTTGTATAGGTTTGACTTTCAAATTTAAACCTTAAATAAAGCGTAGCAATAACATAGATACTAATAATAATATCTGATGCCAACGGATTGATGTGAAATTTCATGTCTTTAAACTTTAATTAAACTTAGTTTGTTTGCACACAAAACCAACTTAACAAAAGACTTAAAAGACGATCTTTAAGTCACTAGTTCCAGTATTTCTGAAACTATTTTTTTTACTGAAAAAGGTTTGGTTAAATATTTATCTGCTCCAAGTTTTAAACCCTTTTCAATATCTGAAGCTTTATTTTTTGCTGTTAAAAACACCACTTTGGTATCTTTTAATTTATCTGTACTTTTAATATGTGTTAGGGTTTGATAACCATCCACATTTGGCATCATAATATCTAATAAAACCACATTAGGTATTTGATGTTTTAAAATCTCCATAGCCTCACTTCCATCTCTTGCAATAAACACTTCAAAATCTTGTTTTTTAAAAGTGTATTCTAGCGACATTACAATATTTGGCTCGTCGTCTACAATTAAAATCTTCTTCTTCATACTTTACGACAACAATTTACTTAAAAGGTATGGTAAAAACAAGTGTTGCGCCATTTTTTATGCCTTTTTTTGCCCAAATTTTTCCGTTATGCTTTTCTACTATTTGTTTTGTAATAGCTAATCCTAATCCACTTCCTTGTGGTTTAATAGTGTTTTGGTGTTGTGATTGGTAAAATTTATCAAAAATATAATCGTGGTCTTCTTCCGGAATCCCTTTACCATTGTCTGTTACAGAGATTTCTATAAAAGCATTTCCTAATTTATAATCCACTGTAATTATCCCTTTTTTAGGCTCGCAAAACTTTATAGCATTGGATAGTAAATTAGTTAATACTTGTAGTATACGATCCTCATCATAATTAGTTTTAAAGGTGTGTACATTTTTATTTAGGATTTTTACTTCTTTTTTTACTGCTATTTGAGAAATACTACTTATGGATTTTGCTATTGTTTTTTGAATATCATTATAGGATAAATCTAAATTTAATCGTCCTGTTTCTAGTTTTTCAAAGTCTAGAATATTATTAATTAAACGACCTAAACGATCTGAATCTTGCAAAATGTTTTTTAAGAATTGTGCCTTCATGTCTTTAGGCATATCATCTTCCTCATCCATCAATAACTCTGTAGCAGCACGTATACCTGTAATTGGTGTTTTAAGCTCGTGTGCAACAGTGTCTAAAAATTCATCCTTTTGTTTGTCTTTAGATATTAATTCTTGATTAGCATCTTTAAGTTTTGAAGACAGTTGCGTTAACTCGTTAGATTTTTCTAATAGCACTTTATTACTGACTATGTTTTCTTTAGATTCTTCTAAAATTTTTAAAACTTCAACCAGGCTAATTTGTTCTTCTTTAACCACACTTGCAATTAATATTTTGGCTGAAGCCGAACCAATGCTTCCTGTCAATAATTTTTCAGAAAAATTAATTAATCGTGCATCTGCCAATTGCGTGTCATGTGGCAACTTGTATTTAGTAAAAAATATGGTTAATGCTCTTGTGGCTCTTTTATCGCCTAAAAATCTGACCAATACACTTTTTATATCTGAAACATAAGCTTCTCCTTTCCAGACTAATGCACTGTCTTGAAGTGTTGAGAAGTTGCGACTATCCACAAACATTTCTGCATAATTACGCTCTCTATAATTTCCTTTTGCCATTAATGACACCACTAAGTAAGTCATAATATTAAATGTCATACTCCAGAAAAAAGCATGTGCTGGTGGGCTTAAAAAATCGATACCTAATAAAGCATAGGGTTTTAAAGCTGATATACCCATTAATCCATGTTGTGTAAATTCATCTGTTCCAGTAAATGCCTGTAGTGTAAAAGGCAAAACTAAAGTATAAACTGTAATTAAAAAACCTATAACAATACCACTAATTGCTGCTTTTGAAGATCCACGATTCCAGAATAAACCAATAAAAAAGGAAGGTGCTAATTGAGAAATAATTACGAAGGATATTAAACCTATTGAATATAAAGACAGTTCTTTTGAAAATGAGACATAAAAGAAATATGCAGTAATAATAATAGTAAAAATAGAAATACGTCTAATATTTTTAATGTACTTAGAGTTACGCTCTGGCTGGTTTTTAATAAACTTGTCTAAAAATCCATAAGGGATTATTAAGTTATTACTTACCATAGTGGATAAGGCTAATGTAGAGACAATTACCATAGAAATGACTGCTGAAAAACCACCTAAAAACACAAGGGTTGCAAGAAATGAATTTCCGTTTTCTAGAGGCAACAGTAAAGTGTAATATTCTGCATTTTGCGTGCTTCCAAAAGTTAATTTTCCTGCCCAAGCAATAAAAATTACAAAAAGATTAAACAGTAATAAATACAATGGAAATAACCAAATAGCTTTTTTTAAATGCTTCTCTCTATTATTTTCTAAAACAGATACCTGAAATTGTCTTGGCAATAAAAAGACAGCTATAAACGATAAAGCAATCATGAAAAACCAATTAAACCCATCTTCTATTCCTCCAATTGTGGTGAGCTCTGCAAAATTTTCTGTAATTGAAATTTTATTGTATATATCTGTGGTGCCATCAAATAAATAAAATGTGATATATGCACCTATAACCAAAAAGAACACCAGTTTTAAAACAGATTCAAATGCTACAGAAGCAATGATACCTTTATGTTTTTCAGACGCATCAGTATTTTGTGTACCAAAAAAAGTAGCAAAGATTGCCAATAATAAAGCTACGTAAAAAGTTGAATCGTCTATTACTGTTGTTGACACGTAACTAGAATCATCAGACATTATTGCAAATGTTTCAGACACTGCTTTTAATTGTAAAGAGATGTAAGGCAAAGTTCCAAATAAACAAATTACAGTGACTAATGCACCAAGAAACCTATTGTTTCCGTAACGCAAAGAAATAAAATCTGCTATGGATGAAATTTTATGTTGCTTAGAAATCCTTATGACTTTTCTTAGGACAATAATCCATAAAGGAGCTGCTATTACAGGTCCTAAATAAATAGGCAAAAAATTAATCCCAGAATTTGCTGCAATCCCTATACTTCCATAATAGGTCCAAGCCGAACAATAGACTGCCAAAGACAATGTGTAAACATATGGATTATTAACCCATTTGCTTTGTCGCTTTTTCTCAGCTAAAAAAGCAATGAAAAATAACACTGCTAAATAGGCAATAATAATTGCTATTAAAAAATAGTTATTCATAATGACGTTTTAATACGATATATGAAATTATTATAGACAATAACCAAATTGAAAACACTGAAAAATAAAAAGTAGGTATACCAAAAATTGCGCCTTCACAATTAAAAATAAGGATGAATGGTATATTAAAAATTAAAAACAAGGCTAATGATAATACAACTAGCTTTTGTTCATGGCGTTTTTTCATTTTTGGTTGGTCTTGTTTTATTTCCGCGAAAGCGAAAAAAAATAAAATGGTTTATAAATATAAGAAATCAGCACTACATAAATGCAATGCTGATTATCTAACTAACTAAATTAAAATTATGTTCTAAATAATTTATTTAAGAACAAGCATTTAATGACTTGAAGCTTCACCTGCTCCTGAAGGTATTCTTATGCTTTCAACCATATCCTGCACATCTTGTGGAGGAGCTGGTGTCATACGAGATACAACTAATGATATTACAACGTTTACAACCATTGCAATAGTACCAAATCCTTCTGGAGATGTACCAAACCACCAATCTGCACTTGTACCTCCACCAAACATGTTTAATTTAAATTTCATCATGTAAAACATCATTAAAACGATACCCACTATCATTCCTGCTATTGCACCTTGACTGTTCATACGCTTATCAAAAATTCCTAAAATAATTGCTGGAAAGAATGATGCTGCTGCCAATCCGAATGCGAGCGCGACGACTGCTGCTACAAATCCTGGTGGATTTATACCAAAGTAACCTGCTATTAAAATAGCTACAAAAATTGAAATTCTTGCTGCTAATAATTCGCCTTTATCTGAAATGTCTGGTTTTAATTGTTTTTTAATTAAATCGTGTGACACCGAAGTTGAAATTACTAATAATAATCCTGCTGCTGTAGATAAAGCTGCTGCTAATCCACCTGCTGCTACCAATGCAATTACCCAATTTGGCAGATTTGCAATTTCTGGATTTGCTAGTACCATGATATCTCTATCAACATACAATTCGTTTTTAGCTTCACTAGCGTTAGAGATCATACGTTCTCCACTTACTCCTCTAGCTTCTGTATATACTGGTTTTTTACTTGTTAAAGCTTTTCCAGCAACATATTGGATTTTTCCATCTCCATTTTTATCTGACCAAGCAATTAAACCTGTGTTTTCCCAAGTTTTAAACCATTCTGGAATTTCAGAATAACTTTTTTCACTTACAGTTTCAATTAAGTTTGTTCTTGAAAACACAGCAATTGCAGGTGCTGTAGTATATAAAATTGCTATTAACAATAATGCATAACCAGCAGACTTACGTGCATCTTTTACTTTTGGCACTGTAAAGAAACGAACGATTACGTGTGGCAATCCTGCTGTACCTGTCATTAATGCCAATGTGATTGCAAACACATCCCAAGTAGATTTTGTACCACTGGTGTACTCGTTAAATCCTAATTGCGTGTGTAAGGCATCTAGTTTGTCTAGTAGAAATTCTCCTCCTTCAACTGTTCCACCCATTCCTAATTGAGGAATGATGTTACCTGTCATTTGCATAGAAATAAAGAATGCAGGTACCATAAAAGCAAAGATTAATACACAATATTGTGCTACTTGCGTATATGTAATTCCTTTCATTCCTCCTAATAGCGCAAAAGTTAGTACTACTGCCATACCAATAATTACACCTAAATTAATATCTACTTGTAAGAATTGAGAAAATACAATACCAACACCACGCATTTGACCAGCAACATAAGTAAACGATACAATTAATGCGCAGATTACTGCTACTGTTCTTGCTGTGTTAGAATAATATCTGTCTCCAATAAAATCTGGTACAGTAAACTTACCAAACTTACGTAAATAAGGTGCTAACAATAATGCTAATAGCACATATCCACCAGTCCATCCCATAAGGTAAACAGAACCATCATAACCTGCAAAGGATATAATTCCTGCCATACTAATAAAGGAGGCTGCAGACATCCAATCTGCTGCTGTTGCCATACCATTTGCTAAGGGAGAAACGCCTCCTCCAGCAACATAAAATTCTTTTGTTGAGCCTGCTCTAGCCCAAATTGCTATTCCGAAATATAAGGCGAAAGTAATCCCTACTAACAACCATGTCCAAGTTTGTACACTCATAATTTTTTTGTTTTAAGTTTTGTTAAGGGTTACTCGTCGAAACCGTATTTTTTATCTAGTTTGTTCATTAATCTTATGTAAACGAAAATTAGTATTACGAATACATATATTGATCCTTGTTGTGCAAACCAGAAGCCTAGTTTGAAACCACCTAGTCTAATAGTATCTAAAGCTTCTCTAAATAATATTCCGCATCCAAAGGATACTATAAACCAAATAGCAAGTAGTATAACTAAATACCTAAGGTTTTCTTTCCAGTACGCTGTTGCGTGTTTTTGTTTTTCACTCATAGTTATTAGTTTTTATAGATAAATCATTGCTTGAAGTGTTAACCCACTTGAGTCAACGCTACCAAATTTTTGATTTTTATATTCTAAAGTTAATTTTGAATTATGTCCACTGAAATAAGCATTAACACCTAAACCAAAATTGGTCATGTCATCACTTACTGCATCATAGCTATTTGTACCAAAAGACGCATATGGTTGGTATCTAGTTTTTGTTTTATCTCCACCAAGAACATAGCCTACATGTGCATAAATCATACTTCCAGTACCATAAGCACTATGCAAGTAATCTTTTCCGTAATCATTACTTTGGTAAACAGCATATGCAGTAATAGCACTTCCATCATCTCCAATTGGAGCATCATAAAAAGCATCTACAGCAAAAATTGAAACATCTTCACCTTCTAAGTTTGGTGATAATGCAGTACCAGTGTCTACAACTGCTCCTTTTGGATGTAAGAAGAAACCTGCACCAATATTAAATATTTTTTTACCTCCTAAATAACTTCCTACTTTATAAGGCAAAAAGTTAGATTCTTGATCAAAAAAGTGATAATCAAAATAACCTGCATAAGCTTTACCAGCATCTTTAGACCCTAGTAAACTTCTACCATTATAAACCGCAGAACCTCCAGCAGTTGGTGTGTTTGGATCTAAAGTATTTGCACTAGCATCGTTTATTGCAACACGATATTGTAGTTTATCAAATTTACCTTTTGCAAAAACACCAATATGTCTTGCAAACTGATCTGAAAGACCTATGGTTGCCCAAGATTGACGATTGTTATCCAACGTCATCATATTTAATGTACTTTGATTGTTTAACCTAGAAATACCATTAAAATAATGCAATCCACCACCTACAGCATGGTCTTTACCTAAACTGTATTGTGCCCAAACATCATGCATAAATAATTGAGATCCTTCTCCTTTTCCTGTTGGACTTAAAGAACCACTATTTAAGCTGTTAAGCCCAAAATGTGTTAAAATCATAAATTTATCTGTAATCTGGGAGAACATTAAGACTCTAGCTCTACGAAGATTAAAATTTAAAGCACTAGAGGTTGGTCCTGGATCAAAATTATATCCTGCTTGCATTTGCGCCCAAGAAATAACACGAAGATATTTAGATCCATCTTCATTAAATTTTACTTTAAGACCACCTGTATAATCTGGTGAGCCTTGAGCATTCATAAATTGGAAGGACGCAAGTAAAAGTCCGACCAATAAAAGGGTTTGTTTTCTCATTGTTTAAAGGATTAGTTAGTAATTAATTGGTTTTGTGTGCACTACTAAACTCTTAAAAACAATCTGTTAACAGAAAATTAATATACTTAAACGTTAACTTAATATACTAATCTTTAAAACGCTCCCATTTAATAAGCATAAATTTATCTCCTAACTCAGTAACTACAACACCTGCACCTTTAATGTTTTCTGCATTACTAAAATAGATCCCTAGTTCTGAAGCATTTAATATTTTATAAGTTGGATGATAATTGGAATTATAAGGACGTTTAATATTATACTTTTTAACCCAATTCATGATACTAACGTGAGAGATTCCTAAAATACGTTCTATTTCTCGATAGGTTAGTCCTTCTAAATACAATTGCAATGATTTGTTAACGTAATAGTCATCTATCTTTTTTCCCATTTTATTAACTGAAAAAAAGTAGTTACATTTTTTACACTTATAACGTTGTCTATCGTTAACTATTCCGCTTTTTATATAGTGATCAGAACCACAATTTGGACACAAATCTACAGTCATATATATTAATTTAGCATAAATATATCAATTTAGCAATTAAAATACAAATTGCATATAAAATCTATTAAATGTAAGGAAACTCTTTAGTTAAAAATATATGTGTTATAAATTCATCCTTTTAAAATAGTTCTTTGATGCTTTTACCACTTTAGGCGCTAAAATTATTGTGGCAATCATTGTTGGAATTGCCATAAGTGCAAATACTCCATCAATTAGATTAATCATTAAATCTATTGAGGTTACTGCTCCTAATATAATACTAAGTATATAAAAATAATTATAGTAATGTTTCTTTTTATCTCCTATCAAAAACGATAAACATTTACTACCATAATACGAGTAGGAAAACAAAGAGGAAACACTAAATATTACTATACAAATTAACAATAAGTACTTTCCATATATTGGCATTACACTATCAAAAGCTTTTGCTGTTAAACTAACTCCATTAGCATCTGATGTCTGCCAAACACCAGTTACTAAAATAGCTAATGCTGTTAATGTACACACTATTAAAGTATCTATTGCAGGACCTAACATAGCGACTAAACCTTCTCTGATAGGCTCATTTGTTTTTGCTGCTCCATGCGCCAAAGGTGCTGTACCAATACCTGCTTCGTTTGAAAAAGCTCCACGACGGACTCCTAAAATAATCAAGGCACCTAATACACCTCCTAAAAAGGAATCTCCTGTATAATTTTCTGCTGCAAAAGCATCTGTAAAAATTAGCTTGAAATATTGAGGCACCACTTCCGCATTAGCGAATAAAATAATAAGAATTAAAACAAAATACAGCAATACCATACTAGGAATCAACTTTGAAGCTACTTTACTAATTCTGTTTAAACCTCCTAAAATGACTATTGAGGTTATTGCGACTAAAGTTAATCCTATGATTAGATTTGATGAAATGTGATATGCATCTTCAAATAAATCAAAACTAAAACCAAAATCAATATGATTAGGCTTTAATAAAATATCATTAATAGCTTGTGTTAATTGATTAACATTAAATACAGGCAATGCACCTATTAATCCACATAAACTAAAGAATATTGCAAGAGGTTTCCAATGCTTACCCAAACCTTCTACAATAAAATACATTGGTCCACCTTGTGTTTTTCCAGCACTATCTTTACCACGAAACATAATGGCTAAACTTGATGTGAAAAATTTAGTAGACATACCAACAATTGCACTTATCCACATCCAAAACACTGCTCCTGGACCACCAACAGAAATAGCTACTGCTACTCCTGAAATATTACCCATACCAATAGTAGACGACAATGCAGTAGTTAAAGCTTGAAAGTGTGTGATCTCTCCTTCGTCATCTTTATTATCATATTTACCACGAAGTACTTGTAAAGCATGTCCTAAATGTCTAAATGGTAAAAATTTAGATAATATCAAAAGATACAAACCACCTCCAATTAATAATATTAGTAAGGGTAAGCCCCAAACAAAGGATGCAAAATCACCAATAAACTCATCTATTTTTTCATACATGCTTATCCATTATTTTAGACTTTAAATATAACTATTATCTTTACAAGACTAACAACTAGCCTTTTTTGAAACCAACACGTTTATTTTTCCTTGATGCTGTGCGTGCATTTGCCATTTTAATGATGTTGCAAGGTCATTTTATTGATACACTTTTAAATCCTATTTTTAGAGACAACTCTAATGCTATTTATAATATTTGGTCTTATTTAAGAGGGATAACTGCTCCTGTTTTTTTTACTATTACTGGTTTAGTTTTTGTGTTTTTATTATTAAAAGCAAAAACAAAGGGTACAGATAAAGCACGAATAAAAAAAGGGTATAATCGTGGGTTACTACTTATTGGGATAGGTTATGCACTTCGGTTTTCTTTTTCCACATTAATATATCAAGGTTTTGCATTACGGTTTTTAGAAGTTGATGTTTTGCAATGCATAGGATTATCTTTAATTTTTATTATTGGATTGTATTACTTAAGCTTTAAAAATCAATGGATTTTAGCAGTATTATTTATTACTATTGGTTTTAGCATTTTTGTATCTGAGCCATTATACCGAACATTGCAATTTGAAAATGCACCTATATTACTTACCAATTATTTAAGTACTAAAAATGGATCTGTATTTACCATTATCCCATGGTTTGGTTTTGTTTGTTTTGGAGGTTTTATTGCTGTTTTGTTTGACAAGTTTGGCCATAAAAACAATTATAAAATTTATAAAATTATTGGTTTTTTATGCATTGGATTGTTTTTAACCTACTACTCTTCTCATGCATTAGTCATTACTGACAGAGTATTTGATATACCTCTTTTTACGCAAAGTGCTAGTTATAATTATTTGTTTAGCAGACTTGGTAATGTATTAATTATTTTTGGTTTATTTTATACTTTTGAAAACTACTTAAAGCAAGCTATTATTACTAAAATTGGTCAAAAAACACTATCAATTTACGTGATACATTTTATGCTAATCTATGGTAGTTTTATTGGCTTTAGTTTAAAACATTTTTTTTACAAAAGCTTTACTCCAACCCAAGCTATTATTGGAGCAATTGTGTTTATGATTGTAGTTTGTATAATATCTTTTTACTACATCAGAACCAACACTTTTGTTTATAATAAAATTAGAAGGTTATATAAAAAACTACGTAGTTAAATAACAAAATTTTAAGTTTAACTATAAAAATCAAAACAGATTTTTTATTCGGTTTATATTTACTAAATTGGTTATTTAATCACACAGCTAATCATATAGCATAGTTACTATTATTAAATTTTAAAAATGAAAGTTACAGCCGAAAAAAATGAAAAGGTCGCCAATATGATATTTGGATCTATTTATCCACTTTACCTAAATAGATTGGTAAAAAATGGAAGAACAAAAGAAGAACTTAATCAAGTAATAGAATGGTTTACTGGTTTTAATCAAGACACTTTACATGCACTTATTGATAACAAAGCAACTTATAAAACATTTTTTGAAAAATCTAAAATACATGCTAATGCACATATGATTAAAGGAGTTGTTTGTGGTTATCGAATTGAAGATATTGAGAGTGAGTTTGAATTATACAAACAAACTAGACAATTGGAAAAGCTAATTGACGAATTGGCAAGAGGACGCAAAATGGAGAAAATTTTACGAAAAGAAAAGAAATAAAACTATACAAAACTTGTTTACATAACAAAAACACCAATAAAAAAAGCCTGCAATTGCAGGCTTTTTTTATTATATTAAATTTAATTTTTATTTATTCAAATACTCCAAAACATTTTGCTTAATACGCTCTTGAATATTAGAAACATCAGCTTTTACAAAAGGTTCTCCCATAATGTTTTCATATAATTCAATATAACGTTCTGATACTGTTTCAATATAATCGTCCGACATTTCTGGTACTGTTTGCCCTTCTAATCCTTGAAAGTTATTAGCTATTAACCATTGACGCACAAACTCTTTAGACAATTGTTTTTGTGCTTCGCCTTTATCTTGTCTTTCTTGATAACCATCTGCATAAAAATAGCGTGAAGAATCTGGTGTGTGTATCTCGTCAATTAATACAATTTTTCCGTCTTTGGTTTTACCAAATTCATATTTAGTATCTACTAAAATTAATCCTCTAGAGGCAGCAATTTCTGTTCCTCTTTTAAATAATTTTCTGGTATAATCTTCTAAAACTAAGTAATCTTCTTCTGCAACAATACCTTTTGCAATAATATCTTCTCGCGAGATATCTTCGTCATGGTCTCCCATTTCTGCTTTAGTAGCAGGTGTAATAATTGGCTCAGGAAACTTATCATTTTCTTTCATTCCTTCTGGCATTACAACACCACAAAGTAAGCGTCTTCCAGCTTTATACTCGCGTGCAGCATGACCAGACATATAACCACGTATTACCATTTCAACTTTAAAAGGTGTACATAAATGTCCAACTGCTACGTTTGGATCTGGAGTTGATGTTAGCCAATTTGGCACTAAATCTTCAGTAGCTTTCATCATACTTGTAGCAATCTGATTTAGGATTTGACCTTTAAACGGAATACCTTTAGGCATCACCACATCAAAAGCACTTAAACGATCTGTAGCTATCATTACTAGCTCTTTATCGTTTATATTATGTACTACTCTAACTTTTCCGATGTAAACACTTTTTTGGTTTGGAAAGTTAAAATTGGATTCTGTAATTGTATTACTCATTAGATTTGTTTGTAATTTGTTTTGCTTCTCGATACAATTTATTCGCACCTCATAAATCACTAGAAGTGACGCAAATTTAAAGAAACTTTAGACTATTTATTACTCTCTATTTTCTATACTTTTATAAGCTGCAATAATTTTCTTTACTAATTTATGACGCACAACGTCTTTATCGTCTAGAAAAATCATCCCAACACCCTCTACTCCTTTTAAAATAAGCAAAGCTTCTTTTAAACCAGAAATAGTTCGTCTTGGTAAATCTATTTGTCCTGGATCACCTGTTAATAAAAATTTTGCGCTTTTTCCCATTCTGGTTAAAAACATCTTCATTTGTGCATGGGTTGTATTTTGACCTTCATCCAAAATCACAAAAGCATTATCTAAAGTACGTCCACGCATAAAAGCTAAAGGTGCAATTTGAATGGTTCCGTTTTCTATATAATGTGCTAGTTTTTCAGCAGGAATCATATCGCGTAATGCATCATAAATGGGTTGCATATATGGATCTAATTTTTCTTTTAAATCTCCTGGTAAAAACCCAAGATTTTCACCTGCTTCTACTGCTGGACGTGTTAATATAATACGCTTAACTTCTTTGTTTTTTAAGGCTCTTACTGCTAATGCAACACCTGTATATGTTTTTCCTGTTCCTGCTGGACCTATAGCAAATACCATATCGTTTTTGCGCATTAACTCTACCATTTTACGTTGGTTTGCTGTTATTGCTTTAATAGGTTTACCATTTGCACCATGGACTAAAACCTCTCCACTTTGGTCTGTTGTAGAATAATCGTCACTACTCTGGCTAGTTAAAACACGCTCTATACTATTTTCGTCTAACTTATTATATTTAGAAAAATGTTTAAGCAGCATAGTTATTCTGCGATCAAATTCTTCTAAAAGTTCTTGATCACCTAATGCTTTAATTTTATTTCCTCTTGCAACTATTTTAAGTTTTGGAAAATACTTTTTTAATAATTTTATGTTTTCATTACCTGTTCCAAAAAACTCTTTTGGAGAGATCTCTTCTAATTCAATAATTATTTCATTCAAAAGCGTCGATTTTTTAAATTAATCTATACAATTTTATTAGCTTTGTTTTTGTATTGCTAACCTAACAAACTTAATCAATATTTATGGGTTGTAGGTTAAAAAAATATCAACAATAATTAATGGCAATTATAACACTAACTACAGACTTTGGAGAGAAAGATCACTTTGCTGGCGCGATAAAAGGCGCTATTTATAGTGAATTACCTGAAGTTAAAATTGTTGATATCTCACATTCTGTATCTCCTTTTAATAGTGCAGAAGCTGCTTACATTATACAAAACGCTTATAGTAGTTTTCCAAAAGGCACCATACATGTTATTGGAATAGACTCGGAAATTAACCCAGAAAACAAGCATATAGCTGTTGAATTGGACGAACATTATTTTGTTTGTGCAAACAACGGAATAATGAGTATGATTGCTAATGAAATAGCGCCTTCTAAACTAGTCGAAATTAATATACATGACAAAATAGAAACTAGTTTTCCTGTTTTAGATGTTTTTGTAAAAGTAGCTTGTCATATAGCACGTGGTGGTACTTTAGAAGTTATAGGAAAAACTATAAACAATATTAAGCCTATAAAAAATCTAGTCCCTTATGTCAATGAAGAGCAAACACAACTAATAGGAAGTATTATTTATATTGATAATTACGGAAACGTAGTTACAAACATTAGAAAAAACTTTTTTGAAAAAATTCAAAAAGGCAGAGCTTATGAAGTATCTGCAAGAAATTATAAATTCAAAAAAATACATACCAAGTATAGCGACATTGTAAACTTTGAAACTCCAGAAGACAAACGTAATGACGAAGGACGTGGTTTGGTAGTTTTTAACAGCTCAAACTATTTAGAAATTGCCATTTATAAAAGTAATAATCAAACCGTTGGTAGCGCAAGTACGCTTATGGGATTAGGATTACGTGATACTGTAACTATTAATTTTATAAAATAATTTTGAATGTTTGTAAGAATTGTAAAATTAAGTTTTGCTGAAGAACATATTGACACCTTTTTAGCTAATTTTGAAATCGTAAAACAAAAAATTAGAAATTTTGAAGGCAATCAATTGCTAGAACTATATAGAGACAAACACAATACCAATGTGTTTTTTACGTATAGTTATTGGGATGAAGAAAGTGATTTAGAAAATTATAGAAACTCAGACCTATTTAAAGGCGTTTGGGCAAAGACCAAACCTTTGTTTAATGCAAAACCTGAAGCTTGGAGTGTGGATAAGTTGGCTTCGCTTGAGTGAAAAGTGAAATAATAATATTTCGTTATAAAACAAACAACCACATCAACAAAAAACAAATAACCAAACAATGCTAGCCATACTTAAAAAAGAAATAAACTCATTTTTCGCTTCACCAATTGGCTATTTAGTTATTGGTATATTTTTATTACTAAACGGTTTGTTTTTATGGGTTTTTAAAGGTGAATTTAATATCCTTGACAATGGATTTGCAGATTTATCAACCTTCTTTTTATTAGCACCTTGGATTTTAATATTTTTAATTTCGGCAGTCACAATGCGTAGCTTTAGTGACGAGAAAAAACAAGGGACTTTAGAGTTATTGTTAACCAAACCTATTAGCACATTACAATTAGTATTAGGTAAATATTTTGGCGCTTTTGTATTAATTATCATCGCTTTAATTCCTACATTATTATACGTTTACACAATTAACCAATTAGGTAATCCTGTTGGGAATCTAGATTTTGGAAGTACTTTAGGATCTTATTTTGGATTGCTATTTTTAGTAGCAGCTTATACAGCAATTGGTGTATTTGCTTCAACCTTATCAGACAATCAAATTGTTGCTTTTATAGTTGCAGTATTTTTATGCTTGTTTTTCTTTATTGGTTTTGAAGGTATTGCAGACGTCACTTCAAGCAATTTTATTGAAAACTTAGGGATGAACGCACATTATAAAAGCATGAGTCGTGGTGTCTTAGATACTAGAGATATCATCTATTTTTTAAGTATCACTGTATTTTTTATAGCTCTAACTAAATTCAATATAAAAAAAGGATAATGGTTATAACGTTTGGACTAGTATTATCGTTTATTATTGTTTTTATTTTGGCTTGGCTATTTATAAAAACCATTGGTAACAACAAATGGATTAGCCTATTGGTTAGTATAGTGGCAACACCTCTACTCTATTTTTGGGTATTTTATCCAATGCTAAATATTTTTTCAAGCTACCATCATCAAAAACATTTTAATGCTGAAAATTGGGCAGAATTTCCTGAACTTAGATTTGAAATGATGGATCAGTTAAATAACAACAACCAACTAATAGGAAAAACAAAGCAAGAGATTGAAGCTGACTTTGGAAAACCAGAATGGTTTGGTTGGGACGAAGTAATAAAAGCTAATAGTAAAGAGCAATGGAATTACAACTTAGGTTTTAAACCTGGCGCATTTAACAACCAACAAGAATGCTTAGAAGTACAATTTAAAAACGATACTGTTGCTAAAATAAAAACCTATAAAATGGAGAAAGATTTTGAATAAAACCATCAAACATATAGGACTTTTAATTATTGTATTAATTGCAATTAATATACTAGCAAATAAAGTATACAAACGTTTTGACTTAACGTCAGACCAACGTTATACGCTTAATCAATCAGCTTTAGATATTATTAATAAAGTAGAATCTCCAGTAGTTATTGATGTATTTTTGGAAGGCGAAGAGTTTCCGTCAGAGTTTAGAAAACTAAAAACCGAAACCAAACAGCTTTTAGAAGAGTTTTCTGCTTATAACAGCAATATCAGTTTCAACTTTATTAACCCAATTGAAAATGATGCGACTCGCGATCAAAACATCAAACAATTAAATGACAGAGGATTAACACCAATGCAATTAACCGTTAAAGAAAACGGTAAATCAAGTCAAGCGGTTATTTTTCCTTGGGCTTTAGCAAGCTATAATGAACAAACGGTTAAAATTCCGTTAGTAAAAAATACGATTGGAGCAACGCAACAACAACTAGTAACCAATTCTGTACAGCATTTAGAATATGCTTTTGCAGATGGTTTAAGTAAGTTGGTTAACCCAAAACGACGTAAAATAGCAGTTTTAAGAGGAAATGGACAACTTGAGAATAGATATATAGCAGATTATATTAAAACATTAAAAGACTATTATTATATAGCTCCATTTACTTTAGATAGTGTATCCAAAAATGCAGAAAGCACATTAAAAAAACTACAAGATTTTGACTTAATTATTAATGCAAAACCTACAGAAGTTTTTACTGAAGAGGAAAAATACATTTTAGATCAATACACCATGAATGGTGGAAAAAGTTTATGGTTACTAGAAAAGGTGGCAATGGACAAAGATAGTTTGTATAACGATTTAGGAAAAAACGTAGCAATACCAATGGATTTAAATCTAACCGATTTTTTCTTTAAATATGGTGTACGTATCAATCCGTTAATTGTAAGTTCTATGTACTCTGCACCTATTACTTTAGCTTCTGGAGAAGGTAGCAACAGTCAATTCCAGAGTTATCCTTGGACCTATTCGCCTTTAGCAAAAGGACAATCTAACCATCCAATAGTTAATAATTTAGACTTTTTAAGGTTTGATTTTGCAAATCCAATGGATACCTTAAAAAGTACAACCAAAAAAACCATTCTACTTCAAAGTGCACCTTTAAGTAAATTAGAAGGCACACCAAGAGAGATTAGCTTGGATATGGTTAATGATAAATTAGACCCAAAATTGTTTAACAAAGGACCACAAACACTAGCAGTATTATTAGAAAACAGATTTACTTCAGCTTATAAAAATAGAGTAAAACCAGTTAAAATCTCTGGAAATAAAGATGAAAGCGTACCAACAAAAATGGTTGTTATTTCTGATGGAGATGTTATTAAAAATGAAGTAAGTAGAAAAGGTGTTGAAGAGCTTGGTTTTGATAAATACACAGGACAAACTTTTGGTAATAAAGAATTTTTAGTAAACGTGGCTAATTACCTTTTAGATGATACTGGACTTATAAACATTCGATCTAAAGATATAGCAGTAGCCTTTTTAAATCCAGAAAAAATCACAGAACAAAAAACAAAGTGGCAACTCTTAAACATCTTACTTCCATTGATTTTACTAGGTGTTTTTGGATTTATCTTTAACTATTTTAGACGAAAAAAATACGCTAAATAAGTGTTAATAAGTTTGTTTCCAATTTAGACACATTAGCAATATATTTGTAATACCAATATTAACAGAACCAAACGCAGATAAATAATGAAATTTATTGTATCAAGTACGTATTTACTAAAACAATTACAGGTTTTAGGAGGTGTTATAAACAGCTCAAATACATTACCAATTTTAGATAATTTTTTATTCGAAATAAACCAAAACAAACTAACCGTTTCTGCAAGTGATTTAGAAACGACAATGTCTGCGGTTTTAGACATAGAAAGTGATAATGATGGAACCGTTGCAATTCCTGCACGTTTATTATTAGACACTTTAAAAACATTTCCAGAACAACCCTTAACTTTTGTTATTGAAGAAAACAACACGGTTGAAATCAGCTCTAATCATGGTAAATACGCCTTAGCTTATGCAGATGGAAACGAGTTCCCTAAAGCTGTAAGCCTAGAAGATCCAAGTAGTACGACAATGCCAGGACACATATTAGCAACTGCAATTAACAAAACAATTTTTGCTGCTGGTAATGATGATTTAAGACCTGTAATGAGTGGTGTATTCTTTCAGTTTTCAACAGAAGGTTTAACATTTGTTGCTACAGATGCACATAAATTAGTAAAGTACGGTCGTGTTGATGTTAAAGCATCTCAAGTAGCCGAATTTATTATGCCTAAAAAACCTTTAAATCTTTTAAAAGGAATTTTAGGATCAAGTGATGAAGAAATTACTATCGAGTATAACGATTCTAACGCAAAATTCACTTTTGAAAACACCGTTTTAATCTGTCGTTTAATTGATGGAAAATATCCTAATTACGAAGCAGTAATACCAAAAGAGAATCCAAATAAATTAACAATAGACAGAACACAGTTTTTAAACTCTGTTCGTCGTGTTAGTATTTTCTCAAACAAAACAACACACCAAATTAGATTAAAGATTGCTGGAGCAGAATTAAACATTTCTGCAGAAGATATAGATTACTCTAACAAAGCAGAAGAGCGTTTAACTTGTGATTATCAAGGAGACGACATGCAAATTGGGTTTAACTCTAGATTTTTAACAGAAATGCTAAATAACCTAAACTCTAACGAAGTACAATTAGAGTTAAGTATGCCAAATAGAGCTGGTATTTTAACACCAATTGATGATTTAGAAGAAGGAGAAACTGTAACAATGTTAGTAATGCCAGTTATGTTAAATAGCTAGTAATCATCACTGTAAAACAAATAAAAAAAGCAATTCGTAAGAATTGCTTTTTTTATTATCTAATTTTAAATTATTTATTACTTTTACAATAATTAAAAAGCCTTAATAATTCCCTAAAATTCAAATTATTAAGATTTAAAATTAATCCAAGATTATGACTAATAGCATCAGACTAATTCTAGTTTGTTTAATAACCCTTACTCAATTTTCATGTAAAAATGATGACGATACGACTACTGTACATCCAATTATTGGAGAATGGTTACGTAATGATTATACAACAAATCCAACCTTTGAGTTTAAATTACATTTCCTTGAAGATAATGTTAATGGAATGAGGACTGTATTAACATCTGATAACAATGGAACAACATCTTCTGCTTCTGGTTTTGAATGGAACATTGACAATAATCTATTAACTATTTCAATGGATGACGACGATGATGATATTGTTACTTCGTTTCAATTTACAACAAACGGTAACTTACTTTTGCCAGACTATTCTGATTTAGAATTTATAAGACAATAATTTATTATTAAAATAAAAAACGCAACCCAATGGGTTGCGTTTTTCTCTTTATCAACTTAATATAACTAACTAATAAAATTAAAAGATAAAGGGTATTCTGGGTTTTCGCCATTACTGACTTTAATTGCATTAATTACTGGATAAATTACAGAGACTAGTCCTAAAACAAACCATCCTAAAAAACCTAAACCAAACAATAAAATTAATGGGATGCAAACTATATATAAAACGACTAAACTAATCTGAAAATTTACAATGCTTTTACCATGAGCATCCATTTGATAAACTTTGTCTTTTTGTGTTAACCATAATATTAATGGTAAGATTAAACTTCCAAAGCCCAAAACTAAAGTTACTAATTGACTTAAATGGGTTAAAACTAATAATTGTCTATCTGATTTCATTTTGATTTAATTTGATGATTGATACTAATAAGACGCATCAATCCAGAAAACGTTACAGTTTTCTGAAAATTAAATGATTAATCAATTATTTCAAAATTTTAATGTGGCAATTTATCTTTTAAAAGACCATATAAAAAAGTACCAAGGATTGCAGATAACAATACAATAATAATTGGTAAGAAACCAGCTCCAATAAGCACAAATATTGGACCAGGACAAGAACCTGCTAAAGCCCAACCTAATCCAAAAATAATTCCGCCAATTAAATAACGATAAACCGATTTTTCTTTATCGACAATTACTATTGGTTGATCATCAAAAGACTTAATGTTATAACGTTTTATAAGTTGAATAAACAAAATACCAAACCCTAAAGCAGTACCTATAATACCATACATATGAAAGGATTCAAACCTAAACATTTCATAAATCCTAAACCAAGAAGCAGCTTCAGATTTATACATTATAATCCCAAAAAAAACTCCGATAAAAATATAGACGATGTTTCTCATTTTTTTTAAAATATTAAAGGGAATATTAAATGAATCATTATTAATCCTCCTATAAAAAAACCAATAACTGCAATTAATGAAGGTCTTTGTAAATTACTAAGTCCAAATATAGCATGTCCAGACGTACAACCTCCTGCATATCTAGCTCCAAAGCCAATTAGTAAGCCTCCAATAATTAATAAAATTATAGTTTTAGGGTTTTGTAAAGCTTCTATTGAAAATAGCTCTTTTGGTAAATAATTATTTTCTGTAGAAAATTGTATTTGTTTTAAGCCTTCCTTGGTTGATTGACTAATGTCTGGAATTTTCCCATTTGAAAGAAAATTAGACGCTAAAAAACCACCTATAACAGCTCCTAAAACAACAAATAGATTCCAATTATCTTGTTTCCAATTAAAACGAAAGAAAGTGCTAAACTTTCCTGCTCCACAAATTGTACAAAAAGTTCTTAGATTGGAAGACATTCCAAACCGTTTACCCATTAGCAATAAAACAAGCATTGTAATGGCTATTAAAAGCCCAGAAAAAAACCAAGACCAAGGTTGTAAAAAAAAATCCATAAAATAATTTTGAGCAAATGTAACTGCTACAATTAGATTATGGAAATTTTAAGACCTAAAAGAATACTAAATCTATAGGATAATAGATTTTAGTTTATACTACAACCTTCCCCTTCTTTTTTAACGCCTAATTTTACTAATATTGTTTCTAATAAACACCATTTTGTAAAGGCAGATTGTATTAAGTTTACACCAATAAACACAGTAAACCACATCCATTTTGGGCTTACGTAAACAGAAAGTACTACACTTAATAATACCATCACTCCAACAATTACTCTAAAATATGTATTTAACATTTTTATTAATTTTAAGTTTATATAAATTTTTCTATAGGAACTACAACTGCTTTTAAAGGGTTGTTAGTCTCTAAATTTGAATTAAATTCTTTTATTAAATTGAATAAGGCATCAATATTTTCTTCTTCTGTAAAAGAAAAAAACATACTAGATTCATTACCATTTTTTCCAGCCGAAAACCAATTAGAAGCCATTAATAATGAGGATCCATTTTTATATCCATCAATATCAGAACTGCTAAAATTTTCAATATTTGCCTTTTTGAAAAGCTTCAAAACCTCTTTTTGAAATTCTTCTACTGCTGTAACAATTACTAATTTCATATTATTAGTTTTTATTTATAATTCTTCTTCTCTATCATATAATAAACAAGTGGAACAACCAACAATGTCAATACTGTAGACACTATAGTTCCACCCATTAACGATATTGCTAATCCTTGAAATATTGGATCAAACAGTATTACAAATGCTCCAATAACAACGGTTCCTGCTGTTAATAATATTGGTGTTGTACGTACTGCTCCAGCTTCAATACAAGCTTCTTTAAGTGGCACGCCTTCTGCTGTTCTTAAATTGATAAAGTCAATAAGCAATACCGAATTCCTAACCATAATTCCTGCTAAAGCAATCATACCAATAAAAGACGTCGCGGTAAAAAACGCTCCCATTATCCAATGTCCTAGTATAATTCCGATTAACGATAATGGTATAGCTACCATCATCACGATAGGTGCTTTAAAGTTTTGAAACCATCCTACAATCAAAATGTATATTAAGATGATGGCTCCTAAAAAGGCAATTCCTAAATCTCTAAATACCTCTAAAGTAATTTGCCATTCTCCATCCCATTTAACGGTGTAATTGTCTTCAAAATCTGGTTGTCCCAAATACATTTCGTTAAGCTCGTAGCCTTTTGGCAACGGAATCTCTTTTAACTTTTCTTCCATACCAAGAATAGCATACGCAGGACTTTCTAAATCTCCAGCCATATCAGCCATAACATAAACCACACGTTTTTGGTTTTTACGGTAAATACTTTTTGCAGCAGTTGTTTCTGTTATAGTTACTAAATCTGCAATAGGCACCATATTCCCTTGTTTAGATTTCACCTTTAATTGCGAAATATCAGTAATTGTAGATTTCTCTTTTTCATCTAAAGCCAATATCAATCCAACTTGGTTTACAGCATCTTCATCATATAAATTTGTGATGGCTCTGTTGGATAGTGCCATATTCATCGTGTAAGCAATTTGTTGTGGCGCAACACCATACAACATGGCTTTTTCTTTGTTTATATCGAATTGATATTCGGTTTGATCTGCTTCCACCATCCAATCAATATCTACAACATCATCTGTGTTTTTTAAAATTTCCTGAACGCTATTAGCAATTCTAATTTGCTCGTTATAATCAGGTCCATAAACCTCTGCAACAATAGTCGATAAAACTGGAGGTCCTGGTGGAACTTCAACTAACTTCACGTTTGCATTATATTTTGCAGCAATTTTCTGAATCTCAGGACGCATTAATTTTGCTATTCCATGACTTTGAATAGTACGCTCTCCTTTATCAACCAAATTAACCTGAATATCTGCCATATTAGATCCTCCACGTAAATCATAATGACGTACTAAACCATTAAATGTAATTGGTGCAGAGGTACCAACATAGTTTTGGTAATTAACTACTTCTGGTCTCGTCGCTAAATATTGAGATATTTCTTGAGCTACAACTCCAGTTCTTTCTAGCGTTGTACCTTCAGGCATATCAATAACCACTTGGAATTCATTCTTATTATCAAATGGTAACATTTTTACAGCAACCGATTTAGTAAAAAACAATACCATAGTTGCCATTAAACCCATAAAAGTCAATCCTAAAAACAACCAACGTTTGCCTTTACTTTCTAATAAAGGAAGTTCAAACTTATTGTAAACCTTATAAATAAGTGTGTCTTCTACTGCTTTTTCTGGTTTCTCTTCTGCTTCTTTTTTATCTTTTTCTCTTAAGAAAATATAACCTAAATAAGGTGTAATAGTTAAGGCAACAAATAAAGATAATATCATAGCTATAGACGCTCCAATTGGCATTGGTGCCATATATGGTCCCATTAATCCAGACACAAAAGCCATAGGTAAAACAGATGCTATCACTGTAAATGTTGCTAAAATGGTTGGATTCCCAACCTCATTTATCGCATACAAAGCTGCTTGTTTAAATGGCAAGCGCTTCATCTTAAAATGCCTGTGCATATTTTCGGCAATAATAATCGAGTCATCCACCACAATTCCTGTTACAAATACTAACGCAAATAAGGTAATACGGTTTAGCGTATAATCCATCATGTAGTAACTCAATAAGGTCAAAGCAAACGTAATTGGAACCGATAAAAACACGACCAATCCACCACGCCAACCCATTGCTAGCATCACTACAAGTGTTACTGCAAAGATAGACCCAATAAGGTGCCACAGTAATTCCGACACTTTATGCGACGCTGTTTCACCATAATTTCTAGTGACTTCCACATGTACATCATCCGGAATTAAAGTGCTACGTAAATGGTCTACTTTATCAATAATCACATCTGCAATTTTCATGGCATCTGCACCTTTACGTTTCGCTACCGAAATAGTTACTGCAGGATATTCAGACTTATAATCAGCAGATTTCACACTCCCTTTTCCGTATCCTAAACTCACATAATTTTGTGGTACTTCAGGTCCATCAATTATTTTTGCGACTTGCTTTAAATAAATAGGCTGATTCTGTTGCACACCAACTACTAGATTTTCAACATCAGTAACCGAAGCTAAAAAAGCACCTGTATTTATTAAAAACTCAGTGTCATTCTTATCAAAACTTCCAGCACTTAATTGGCTGTTATTGGCTTTAATCATTTCCGAAACCGACAAGAAATCCAAACCACTTGCAGCCAATTTATCTTTGTCTAAAACCACACGTAATTGACGATCTCTACCACCAATTTTATGCGTTACAGCAACATCATTTATCTTCTTAATCTCGGCTTCTAATTCTTGAGCCATTTGGTTTAACTGGTAATCGTCATAATTTTCACTCCACAACGTTAAACCCAACATTGGCACATCGTCAATCGCACGCGTTTTTACTAACGGAAACGTAACACCTTCAGGCATTTGATCCATGTGCTTATTAATTTCGTTGTATAATTTCACAAAAGAACGCTCAATATCTTCGCCAACATAAAATTGTACGATGACCATTCCTTGCTCTTTCATAGACGTAGAATATACGTATTCCACACCTTTAATATTCGAAATTAATTGCTCTAAAGGCTTAATCACACGCGACTCCACTTCCGTAGGACTTGCTCCAGGATAACCCACAAAAATATCTGCCATAGGCACATCAATTTGTGGTTCTTCTTCACGCGGAATTAAAAACGAACTGTACACACCAACCACCATAAATACAATCATTAAAAGCACTGTAAGCTTAGACTGCATAAAGACTTTGGCAATTTTACCTGCGATTCCTTCTTTCATTTGAATTTTTATTTTGGGCGTTTTAACAGGCTATCCGTTACAATCTTTTTACTTGTTCTCGTTACAAATTTGCTTAGGCAAATTCACTCGAACTGACGTAAAAAGGATTTCCTCTTCTATCCTTAACGCAACTTATTAGTTATTGAATTGTAATTTTCGCTCCATTAAACAGTTTACCTTCAGCTGAAACAATGTATGCTTCGTCTGCATTTAAACCAGATAACACTTCTACTTGATCTCCAAAAGTTCTACCTAATCGCAACCAACGTAATATTGCTGTATTGCTTTGGCTTACTGTATAGACTCCAGATAATTGTCCGTTTGTGACAATCGCTTCATTTGGTATTAAAACCATTGATGACGTTGCTTTTCTTTCCACAGGAAATTGAACCGTTGTAAACATGCCTGATAAAATATTGGCATCTGTTTTATCTAAATCTATTTTGACTAAATACTGTCCACCTGTATTTTTGGCAGAAGTGCTCACTTCTTTTACTTTTCCTTTTATGGTTTTGTTAATCGATTTAACCAAAACATCAACAGTAGCACCTTTTTTAATCGCAGAAATTTCTGTTTCAGGTACCATTGCCATCACTTCAAAATTCCCAGGTGTTTCTAAACTTATTAATGGTACACCAGGATTTGCCATATTACCAGCTTCTACATTTTTACTAGTTACTGTTCCGCTAAAAGGTGCAGTAATATTACTGTAAGCAAACTGAGCGTTGATTTCGTTTTTCATTTGATTAGCAGCTTCAACTCTAGCTTTAGCCATTTCGTAGTTTGCAGTCATGTCATCCATTTCTTTTTGAGACGCACTATTGTCTGCAAATAAGTTTTTAAAACGGTTGTAATCTTTTTGCGCATTACTTAAAGCTGCATTTGCTTCTGTAATTCCTGCATTTACTTGCGCTCTTTTAGCTTGTAAATCGCTATTATTAATAGAAACTAATAATTGTCCTTTACGTACTTTGTCTCCAACGTTTACATAAACTTTATTAACGTAACCCATCATTCTAGTACTTAAATCTGCACTATTAGTGGCTTGAATTTTTCCGCTTACAGATAAAAAAGGACTATTTCCGTTTGCTGCTACTTGACTTGTTTTTACGCTAATTGCTGGCGAATTATCTACAACTGTTTTTTTGTCTTCGCTACCACAACTTGCTATTAATAGCGCTACAGAAAGTGTTAGGATTGTATATATTTTTTTCATTTTTATTATTTTTTTATTTAAGACACTTCGACAAGCTCAGTGTGACATATTTTTATAATTAAAAAACTCTCGAAAATCAATCTTGATTCTTAGTTCTATATTCTTGTATCTTTTTTATTCTTTAGTTAAAAATTGTAAGTATGCTTGTGTGTAATTGTATTCAAAAATGGTTTGATAATATTCCAATTGCTTTTGTGCATATTGTGTTTCGGCAATTAGTAAATCGGATGTTTTTTCTAAACCTTCTTTAAATCTGTTGGTTCTAATTCTTAAAGACTCTTCAGATTGTTGTAATGCTAGAGTTGTTAATTTCAACTTATTATCAGCATCCAAAAACGCACGTTTTGCTTTGTTTAATTCTAAATTACTTTGCGATACGTATTGTTTGTATTCTAGCTTCGATTTTTCAAATTCAGCTTTACTCTTTTGTACTTTTCCAAAACGTTTTGAGCCTTGAAATAAATCCCAACTTAATTGCGCTCCAAATAAGTAGCCATTTGCATCACCTTGAAAAATTTTATCGTCATACAACTCGTAACTTCCAAACGCGTTTAAACGTGGTAAAAAAGCCATTTTATCGGCTTTATTCATAGCTTCATAAGCATTTGATGCTAATTGCATGGCTTTAATGTCTGAACGGTTTTCTGACACCATTTTATCTTCTAATGTAAACGTTGCAATGGTTAATTCATCGGTTGGAGTATATACCACATAAGTGTCATCATTCATTAAAAAGGACAAATAATTTGAGGCGTTTTGCACATTACTTTTAGCCGATTGTAATTGATTTTGAACTTCAGTAACACGTACTTCCACATTCAAAACATCTGCACGTTGTAAATAGCCTTGTTTAAAACTATCGTCTGCCAATTTTTTATTAGCATTTGCAGCTTCTAACGCTTTTTCTAAAACGTCTACCGCTTTATAGGCTAATTGCAATTGCATGTAAGCTTTATCGACTTCAAACACTAAATAATCTTGTGTACGCTCTGTTTTTAAAGACATGGCTTCCATTTTAGACTTGGCAGCTTTACGTTGGTAAATACCATCTAAGTTTATTAATGGTTGCTGAATTTCTAGCTTGGTTGCATAGTTTTCAATTTGAGAAGGATCGTTTAATAGCGCTGGATTAAAATCGTTTTGCGTTAAAATCTCCTGATTTAATTTAGAACCAAAAGCCATTAACGGGTTTGTAGTTGCTATTCCTGTATGACTTGCTGTAATATTAGGCAGAAATACTGCATTTGTTTGTCTGTAATCTGCTCTTGCAGCATTAAATTCTTCTTCAGAAATTTTAATACTTGTATTGTTTTCTATAACCTTAGCTTGAACTTCGGTTTTAGATATTGGGACTATTTCTTGTGCATTAATTATTCCTGAGAATAGAAATAATGCAGAAGTAATAATATAATAAGTGTATGTTTTCATCTATACTGTTTTGATTAACACAAAAATAGAGGTGAAATTTCCAATAGTTAGTAACATTAGTTACTCAACTTAAGTAATACTGTTGCTTTGTAACTTATGTTACTAAACAAAAAAGGCACTTATAATTACTTATAAATGCCTTTTTACTAACCAACCAAAACTGACAACAACATCAGCTTACTTTTCACATACCTTATGTTTTTAGGCTACATTAATAATTATTTTTAATATTTTGAAAGTTGTCTATTAAATGCTTGCAAATGATTTTTTGAAGCTTCAAGTAAATTAGTATATACTTGTTTTATATATTCGTCTTCAGTATTTTTTATTGCTTCTTCTAAATCGCTGATATCTGTTACCTCTATAAGTTTACCAACTTCTAAAGCGTCTTGTTTTGATTGTGATCCTTTTTTAATTAAATCGTCATACATTTTCTGTAAGTCTTGATTATAAAACACACCATTATCGTTGCTTAATTTGTAGGCAATTTTGTTAGTATTTAATAAGTTTTCCATCATATCCATATGACGTTGTTCACTTTTCTTAATATTATTGAATACTCTTAAATTCCAAGTAGTATCCATAAACACATAAACATCTCTTGCTACTTTTTCTTCTTCAAGCATGTATTTCATATCACTAATTACTTGATCTGATAAAGATGCGTTTTGACCATATGCATTTATTGAAATAAAAATTAAAAATGCACTTACAATTTTACTAATTACATTGTTCATGATTGCTATTTATAATGAGGTTATACTCTTGTTGTGTTAAAAATTGTGGTGTATAAGTTTCGCCTGAATTTTCGATAACAGAAACAAAACTTCTTAGGTGATTTCTTGAACCACATTGTAAATTTTCAAATACTTCTATAATAGAAGTATTTGTAGTTGCATTTAGATTACTTTCTAGATCAACAATATCTAAATCCTCAATAGTAGCTCCTATTTGTAAAGCATTAGACTGATTTACTTGTCCATCTATTACAAACTGATTATAAAAATTTTGCAACTCTTGATTTACAAATTCTCCGACTGGTAATATGTTATATTCAACATTATAATAGTCTAATAAATTTGAAACCAAATTCATGTGCGTTTGCTCACTTAATTTTATGTTGGAAAATTGATTTATTGCCCAGAGGTCATCTAAATATTGATACGTGTCTCTAGCTAATTTTTCTTCCTCTAACATAAATAATAAAGCATTCTTATCTGCTTCTGTTAATGTTTGACTTATTGTGTCATTATTATCCTCTTCATTATCATCACTACACGCATTTAAAAGCGTAAACGACATTGTTATTAGTATGAACAGAATTACGCGGTTTGAAACTATATTTTTCATCTTTTAAAAATTTTGAATTATTTATAAATTTAGATAATAAATAAAAAATTATCAGCAACTTTTGTTACATAAAAAAGGCACTTATAATTGCTTATAAATGCCTTTTTACCAACCAAAAAAAACTGACAACCACATCAGTCTACTTTTCTAGTACCTCCATGTCCTCCAGCAACAACAATCATTATTTTTATACTTAAATAAATGAATTTAAAAAACTGAATAACAGGATTCATCATTTTAAACCTTTGATATTTTGATATTCTTTGTGTCATCCTTTTGTTATTTGCTAATTAGTTTATTTGATAATTTGATAATTAAAACGAGTAATTTTATTCAGGAATCAACCACCAAAATGGTCGCATTTTTGCTTTATATATAAATGCATAATGCAATGCTAATTTAAGCCAATGTCCTGCTAAACCAATTTCTCCGAAGGTTTTACCTAATTGTCGTCCTTGAGTTTCAGGATACTTTTCATAATCCGGAACAATTGGATAGGTAGTAATACTGACACCACTTCCTTTTGTCATTCCGTAACCTGCAGAAGCAATACAGGCTGCTCCCATATTTCCTAAACTTCCTTTATGGTTCAATGATTCTTTACCACTTTTAATAGAATCAATAATATTATCTGCTACTAACTTAGCAGTAATACCTGATGGCATTCCTGTACGTGGTGGAGAAGGTGAAATAACAGTTCCGTTAATACTTTGCCTAGGTTTTGAGATTGCGTGTGGAGGTGCAAATGCAATTCCTGGTGCAAATATGTTTTTATAACTTGGGTTTTGATAGGTTTCTGGCCAATCTTTTACGGACCATTCTTCATATGGTTTTGGTGTATAATCTGCATCTACAATCATAAACCCTTTAAATAGTTTATCTGTAATGTCTTGTTTGTTTTTATCATAGGCTTTAAAACCATGACCAGAAAACGAAGGAATTAACATTGCAAAATCATAAGTTTCTGCTTTATGTTCACCTTCTAGATTTTCGTAATAAGCAACACCATCTTTAACTTTGTTTACTCCTGCACCAAGGATCCATTTAATATCTCTGTCTTCAAAAATCATTTCGACCATTTCATGAGATTTCATAGTCATACTTCCATAGCTTAACAACATACCATCCATCCCAAAATCTCCTAATTTATACTCATTAGAAATCCAAGTTACTTCTGCCATATCACGCACATTATGTTTGCGTAATTCTTGCTCTACATTTAATATATATTCAAAAGCAGCACCTTGACACGTAGATTTTGCATGTCCTGTACCTATTAAAATTTTAGCTTTTTTACCATTTTTCATTTCATTAATTAAAGCTTCTAAGCCTTTCCAAGCGTGATCTGCATGTGTATAAGTACAAACAGAATACGCTTTGTTTTGACCAGGAATTAAACCTTCTGTCGCTTCAAAATTAAGTTTTGGACCAGTAGCATTAATTAAATAATCGTAAGTCACTTTTTCTTGCTTCCCTTTGTTATCACCAACAACATATTCGGCTAAAATATATGGTTTTTCTTCATTTTTATCTCCTTCCGGAAAAAACGAAATTGCTTTTGCTTGCTTATAACCTATACCTTTCTTTTTATATAAAGGTGCTAATGGGAATAAGATTTTTTTAGATTTCATTCTACCAATCCCTACCCATATATTGGACGGAATCCATTGGTAATTACTGTTAGGAGATACTACTACAACTTCGTGTTGCTTTGATAATTTTCTACGCAAATGTGATGCTGCAACATGACCAGAAATACCTGCTCCTAGAATAACTATTTTAGACATTTTTAATGATTTTAATCAAAGATAGTGGCAAGTTTATTACTACACTGCAACTTTTGTTACATAAAAAAAAGCAGCTAATTAGCTGCTTTTTTATTTATTTTATAGTTTAAATAATTTACAAACAAGAGTCCTATAACACCTCCTAAAATTGAGACTAAACAATTAAGTAGAAATAGCCAATTATTAAATGTTTCGTTTTGCATTATTGACCAAGGATCAAAACCTAATCTTCCAAAAGATTTAATTAAAAATATGCTTCCAAAAACTCCAATTAATGTATTTCCTATAAAACCAAAAGAATATTTTTTATTAAAAAAACCAAAGGTGTTTGCAGCAATGATGCCAATAAGAATACTAATTAACGAAATTAAAGTCCCAGTCATAATAGTTTATTTATCTAATGTCCATAATCCATTTTGTCAATCTTTCCTCCAAGTAATCTTTTTTGAATAATGAAATAAATTATTAGAAGAATAAAACCAAGGATTGCCCAATTAAAAGCTACTGATAATCCATAATTTTCTGCAGCAGTATTATAAATTGTTAATGGCTCATTAATATTATTAATAGATGGTAATAACACAGGAAATAATGATGCTAATGACGATGTGATTCCGCCTAAAATTAATAAGGTTGAAAACATAAAACCATAGTTTTCTTTTTTAAATTTTTTAATAAAAAACAGACCAATTAATCCTGTTAAATAAATTATTGGAAATACTATTAAATAAGGCCTATCTATAAAATTATCTAACGAGTTAGGATTTACTATTTTCCATACAAATATTGAAAAAATAGTTAGTATCGCTAAAGCGATATTTAACTTAAAAATCACTCCTTTAAGTTTATTGTTTATTGTTGAATTAGTCTTTAAAATTATCCAATTTGCTCCATGAATAGCCAAGGTAACTACAGAGATTAAACCAATAATAATTGTAAACCAATCAATAATACCTGGTGTGTCACTTAAAGGACTAAAACTACTATCCCATAATGGTAAGAAAAAATAATGCCCTTCATAAGCAGAGACTCCATTTTCTACTCCTCCTAAATTTACACCTCTTACTATGTTACCTAAAGCAATACCAAAGAATAAAGCTAATAATAAACTAGAAACGCCAAATGATTTATCCCAAATATCTTTCCACATTTGATAATTAAATTGACCTCTAAACTCTAAACCAATAGCTCTAAAAACAATTAACCAAAGTACTATTATTAATGGCAAATAAAAACCACTAAAAACAGATGCGTAAAACGTAGGGAATGCCATAAATAACATTCCTCCTGCTGCAACTAGCCAAACCTCGTTTGAATCCCAAAATAATCCTGCAGATTTTGCAATAACCTCTTTATCTTCTTCTTTTTTAGCATAGAACAAATGAATGATTCCTGCACCAAAATCGTAACCATCTAGAATAAAAAATATTGCTAAAACAATAGCAATTGCTATAAACCAAAATATTTCCATAATTTAATGTGTTTGAGGTTTTGGACCCTGATTAATAGTTTTACCTACTAAGACTAAAAACAATAAGCCTAGTAGCATATATAATGCAACAAAACCAAGCAAAGTAAATAACGTATTACCTGACGATACTGTTGGAGAAATACCATCGCTAGTTTTTAATAAACCATAAACTAAATACGGTTGCCTTCCTAACTCTGCAGTATACCAACCTGTAAGATTTGCGATGTATGGAAATGGCACTAAAAACATGATAGTCCAAAGTAAAGGCTTTATGTTATATAGCTTTTTTCGCCATAAAAAGAAAGCAGCAAAAGTCATAACTGCTATAAACACAGAACCAAGACCAACCATAATATGATACGCATAGTATAATGCAGGAATATTACTTGGTAACTCTTCTTCTTTAAATTGATCCATTCCTGGAATTTGTTTATCCCATTCTTGATAAGTTAAGAAGCTAAGTATATTTGGTACTGCAATTTTATTATCCAATTTTTTTTCGACCATGTTAGGTTGCCCGATTAAAACAATTTCTGCTCCAGCATGTTCTGTTTCAAAAATTCCTTCCATAGCTGCAAAAGCTGCTGGTTGGTATTTTGCAACATTTTTAGCATTCCAATCTCCTGTTGGAAAAGCAACTAAAACACTAGATATTAAGCCAAAAATGACACCTGTTTTTAGAAATAATTTTCCGTATTCTGTTTGTTTATTTCTTAATACATAAAAAGCACCAATACTTGCTACCACAAAAGAAGAAGTTACAACAGACGCTATTTGGTTATGTAAAAAAGCTGGCAGAAGCCAAGGATTAGTAAATAAAGCTGAAAAATTTTCTAAAACATATTTACCATTCTCTAAGATCTCATAGCCTACTGGATGCTGCATCCAAGCATTAGTTGCCAAAATAAACCATCCACTTGCCCAAGAGCCTAAAAACACTAAAAAACCAGTAAGAAAATGTAGTTTTTGTCCCATTAGTTTTTCGCCAAAAATAAATAGCGCTAAAAAGGAAGATTCTAAAAAGAAAGAGAACATGCCTTCCATAGCTAAAGTTTGTCCAATAATACCTCCTGTTAATTCTGAAAATTTTGCCCAATTAGTTCCAAATTGAAACTCCATTGGGATTCCAGTAACCACTCCCATTGTAAAGTTAATTGCAAAAATTTTCATTAAAAATTTTGCAGCATTGTTATATTTTTCAATGTTGTTTCTTAAATATTTCCATTTAAAAAAGACTATCAATAATGATAATCCCATGGTTAATTGCGGAAATATATAGTGAAATGTGATAGTAAATGCAAACTGCAATCTATCGTAAAAGATCATATCTTCCATACTCTAATTTTTATACTATAAAAATACGAAGCACTTATTTAATATTAAGCACTTTTATAATAAAAAGAGCCTCAATTATGAGGCTCTTTTTATTATTTTATTTTTTAAGGATTTCGTTTAACACTAAATCTTTATCTAGTTTTTTAGTACAGAAAAACCAATCTTTACAATCTAAATCTTCTGTAGATGTCATACGCTCTTCAGCAACACCACAAGATCCAGCTGGAGACACAATTACATCATCTCCAGGATTCCAATCTGCAGGAGTTGCAACATTAAACTTGTCTGATGTTTGCATAGCTATTAATGCTCTGTAAAGTTCATCAAAATTACGACCTAAACTTAATGGGTAATAAATAATAGCACGAACCGTTTCGTTTGGATCTACAAAAAAGACAGCTCTTACAGCTTGTGTTTTGCTTTCACCAGGTTGAATCATTCCATATTTTTTTGCAACATCCATAGAAATGTCTTCAATTAAAGGAAATTTAACTTCTATATTTTTCATTCCATTAAATTCAATTTTATCCTTAATGGTTCTTAACCAAGCAATATGACTATATAAACCATCAATTGATAAACCAATTAGGCTACAATTTGCTTTTTCAAATTTTTCTTCTAAATGTGCAAATGTCATAAACTCTGACGTACAAACTGGTGTAAAATCTGCTGGATGACTAAATAATATAGACCATTTTCCTTTATAATCTGAAGGGTAATTAATATCTCCTTGAGTAGTTACTGCTTTAAATTCTGGTGCTTTATCACCAATTCTTGGCATTGCAAATGTGTCTTGTTGTGTTGTTTCTATTGTATCCATAATATGTTTTATTTTAAATTATTTATAATGTAAAATTACTTTAGAACCGTTTGTTGGTGTGTAACATTTGTCACTTAAACCATATCAAAACGTTATAACGGTATAGACAACTACAATACATAACTAGTACAAAAGGTGACATAAGTCAGCTAATAATTTACAACAGATTATTATATTTGCATCAATGAAAATAGGCATATACATTATATCGTTTACACTTACTGCTTTGCTACTATTTAATAGCACTAGAGCATCGTTAACTTATGCCTATTACAAAATAGATCCTATTGGTTTTATTGAAGCTTTATGCGAAAACCAAGATAAACCAGAATTAGAATGTAATGGTAAATGCCAATTAAAAAAGGTAGCCAACTCACAGGATAAAGAACAAAAGACTCCTGAAAGTATTCTAGATTTTAAAGAATTAATCCTGTTTACGGAATCCGTAAGTACTATTACTTTTAACAATAAAAAAAGTATAAAAAAACAAAACCTAATCGCTTACCAAAATCTATACTCTTTTAATAATAATAGCGATTGTTTTCATCCTCCACAAGTGTAATATTCTTTTTTTCGAGATAGTTAAAACTATCACAAACCATTACATTAAATAAAATATTACTATAAATGAAAACATTATATAGTGTGCTTTTATGCACGCTAATTACAGCTATGTCTTTTGGTCAAGAACAAAACAAAACCAAAGTTGACACCACAAAACAAAAAATTAACAAACTTGATGAAGTTATTATTACAGGTAATCTAAAAAAAGACCCAGTTCTTACAATTGTAACCAATAATTATGATAAAGATATTGTGCAACCTAAAAACGTTGCCGATTTATTTAATAATATCAATGGTTTTTCTGTTATTAAAAGAGGAAACTACGCAATTGACCCTTCATTTAGAGCCTCTCAATACGAACAACTAAACATCCAGTATGATGGAGGTACAAAAGCAATGCATGCTTGTCCTAATAGAATGGATCCAATAACTACTCATATTATTCCTGAAGAAATTTCTAAAATTGAAATAATAAAAGGTCCATATACAGTCCGTTATGGAGCGACTTTTGGAGGAGTTATAAACATGGTAACCCAAAAGCCAGATTATGAAGATTATGGATTACACGGAAAAGTATCTGCTGGTTATGAAAGCAATGGAAACTCATTAGTAAACCTTGCACAATTACAATACATACAAGAAAAATATGATATTGTAGCTAATGCAGGTTATAGAGATTTTGGAAATTATGAAGATGGTCACGGAACCAAAATCCCTTCATCTTTTAGAAGTACAGATTACGGAATTAAAGTAGGTTATAATTTTTCTAATGACGAGCGTTTACAAGCACATTGGAGACAATCATTTGGACGTGATGTACTTCATGCTGCTTTACCAATGGATACAGAGTATGACAACAGTAGTATTTTGGCATTAGACTACAAACTAGATAATATAGGCAAAGTAGCAAAATCGTTAACCGCTAAAGCGTATTATAGTTATGTAGATCATTTAATGACTAATGACAATAGACCGTCATTTATGATGATGGAAGCAGCATCTGGAGTTGATGCTACTACAATAGGTGGAAAAATAGAATTAAACTGGAAACCATTAGAAAAACTAAATGTGTTTTCTGGATTAGACGCTATGCATGTTGCCAGAGATGGAGGAAGAACTAGATTAGTAAAAATCATGAATGGTAACATGTTGCCTACACCAATGACTTTTAACGATAAGGTTTGGCAAGACTCTTATATTACAGATTTGGGTGTTTTTACAGAAGCAAAATACAGTATTAATCCAAAAACAATATTTACAGCAGGTTTTAGATATGATCATGTAACATCACACATACAAGATCCAGAAGCAGATTTTGATGCTTTGTATGATTTAAATAAACGTACAGAGCACAATGTTAGCGGAACCGTTTCAATTAAAAAGAAAGTAACTGATAATTTTACTTTAGAAGCTGCCTATGGTCGTGGAATACGATCTGCAAACATGATTGAGCGTTTTATAAACCATTTTACAGTTGGTCAAGACCCTTATGAATATATTGGAAACCCAAATTTAAAAGCTGAAATAAACAATCAATTTGAAATTGGTTTTAAAGGAAAACAACCTTTAAAAAATGGTTTTAATAGTTTTAAATATGAAACCTCTTTTTACTATTCATTTTTTGAAAACTATATAGTTGGTGTTATCGATCCTAATATGACAAGAAAATTTAATCCAATGCTAGAACCTACAAATGTAAAAGTGTTTCAGAATATAAACGAATCTTATAAAACTGGATTTGAAGCTATGGCTCAAGTAGATTTTTTAAATGACTTTTATTTTAAAGCAGAATGTGCTTATGTTTATGCTAAAAATAAAGACTTAGCAGAATCTTTACCATTAACTCCTCCTTTTAATACTACCTTAAGCTTAGGGTTTAAGAAAGAAAAAATTTGGGGAAATATACAATATAATGTTGTGTCAAAACAAGATAATATTTCCAGCAGTTTTGGTGAAACCGAAACAGAAGGTTATCAGACTTTAGATATCAGATTTGGTGTTAAGCCAATTAAGGATATAACCTTAGGTGTTGCTGTTATTAATGCTTTTGATGAAACTTATAACAATCACTTAAACTTTTCGTTTACCAATCAAGCAGACTTTGGAAGAACTCCAATTACAGAGCCTGGACGCAATATATCTGCGTTTTTACAGTATAAATTTTAATTCTAAAATTATTTAATAATGAACAAATTAATAACAATAGTTATGCTATTTATATCCTTTGTTTATTCAAAGGATAAAAGTAAAACTGAAACTGATGTTACTAAAGTTGAATCTAAATACTTTAATAATTTGTACAGTATTAATGATTTTATTTACCGATCTGAACAACCTAGTAAAAAAGGTTTTAAAGAATTAGAAGCTTCTGGTGTAAAAACTATCATTAACTTAAGACGACTACGTAATGATAATAAAAAGGCTAGAAACACCAATTTAAAATTAGAACATATTCCTTTAGCAACAAAAAAAATTACTGAAGATGATATTATAGAAGTAATGCAACTAATACAAAACGCAAAAAAACCACTTTTAGTTCATTGTTGGCATGGTTCTGATAGAACTGGAGTAATGATAGCAGCATACAGAATAGTTTTTGAAAATTGGACTAAAAAAGATGCTATTGATGAATTTAAATTAAAAGAATTTGGTTATCATATAAAAAAATACCCAAATCTTCTTAATTTATTAGAAAATCTAGATACAGAAAAAATTAAAACTCAATTAAACATCTTAGACTAATTACTGCATAAAAAAAGGAGCACATTTTAAATGTGCTCCTTTTTTTATTATAATGGATAATTATCTTTCCTTAGGCTCTTCATTATTCCTATCACTATCAGACATGGATTTTACTAAAAAATAGACAAGAGCAGAACATACAACTGCAAATATAGCAATCATTACTACTCCATTATTCCAATTATATAAAGCAATGTTTTGAGATATCATAATATTAAATTTAAGTCATTATTTTAATACTGTAAAATTACTACAGTGTATTAATATTAAATATGACATTTGTCAGTAAATAATAAAGCATCTTAAATAAATAAGATGCTCTGCTATTAACCAACTATATAGTTCTTTAAAAACTAAAGTTATACAAATTTATTGCTATTTATAGTTTTTATCTGCAACCTATGTTACACTTCTTTGCCTTTCATCATTTTATTCCAATATAAATATGGTAATCCATATTTTTTAAGCATCCACAATCTCCAATGCTCTTTTTCGCTATTAAAAACAAGCATTTGTTTTAATTTTGGATCAGGAATAAAATTGTTATCGTAATCAAACTCTGCTAAAATCATTTTTCCATAACCTGTTACTAAAGGGCAAGAAGAATAACCATTATAAGATTTTGTTCCTATTTTATTATGTGCAATTAATTGTAAAATATTATCGCTAACTATTGGTACTTGCTTACGTATTGCTGCACCTGTTTTTGCAGTTGGCAAAGCAGCTACATCACCTAAACCAAAAATATTTTGATGTTTATTATGTTGCATAGTATGCTTATTTACATCCAACCATCCAGCATCATTTACTAAACTAGAGTTTTTAATAAAATCTGGAGCACGTTGTGGTGGAGCTAAATGTAACATGTCAAATGGCATTTCAATAATAGACTCTCCTGACATGGTTTCTCTTAACTCGTTATCTTCATTTATAACACACTTATTTTCACCAGTACCAACACCTTTAAAAGTTACCATTTGGTTTTCTCCATCAATTTTTACTGGAGCATAAAATGGTTTAAAATGAATTCCATACTTACTAACCACTTGCATTAGACTTTCTCTGATCTCTTTAACACCAAAAATTACAGAACCTGGTGTAGCAAAAACAACGTTTGATTTGTTTTTTAATCCATTTTTCTTGATATGATCTGCTGCTAAATAGGCTATTTTTTGAGGTGCTCCTCCACATTTAATTGGTGTTGTGGGTTGTGTAAATACTGCATTACCTCCTTTAAAATTCTTTAAAACATCCCAAGTGTGTTTTGGGTCTGTATAATTACTACAAACTACACCTTTTCCTAAAGACTCTGTTAAACCTTCAATTAAAGACGTATCCATTATTAATCCTGGAGACACAACTAAATAGTCGTAAGTAATATTTCCGTTTTCTTTAGTTGAAACCGAATTATCTTCTGGAGTAAAACCTGTTGCAAAATCCTTTATCCAATCTACACCTTTTGGCATTACTGATGCCATACTGCGTTTAGTTTTATCAAAATCAAAAGTTCCTCCTCCAACTAGTGTCCAAGCTGGCTGATAATAGTGCCACTCTGCTGGCTCTATTAATCCTATGTCTAACGATTTGTCTTTGGCTAAAAGGTTTGCAGATGTCATTATTCCACCTGTACCTCCTCCAATAACTAAGATTTGATAGTGAGATTTCATTTTAAAAAGTTTTTTAGGTTAGTTTATATCTTGATAAAAATAATTACATTTTAAAAATATAAATGTAACTTTTGTTACACAAGACCTCTGTTAAATAAGAAATAATGAATTTTAGCATTTAAAAATTATTACTTTCTTAAAATAAGTGCTAAAAAATCACTTTTTAATTTTACAGGTGTTTATACCAAATATTGCATATAAAGGACAGAAGCTTATCAAGCTAGTTGCAACAAAAATTCCTGCTAAAGCTAAAAGAATATATGCTAATGTACCTTCAATAATACCTTGCCAAAATAATACTACAACTGTAATTGCAACTACTATTCTAATACTACGATCTAAACCACTCATATTTACTTTCATAATGTTATATTTTTAATTATTATGAAGCAAAATTACTGGTTATTAACATTAAATCCTGTGACATATGTCACAACTACTCTTTTATTTTAATTAAAGTAATTGGATGCTTTTTTGTTTCAACTTAATTAGCCCTTCTTTTTCTAATTTTTTTAAAAGCCTAGATATTACTTCTCTTGAAGAGCCTAAATCGTAGGCTATATGTTGATGTGTGGAGTGTATTATATCTGTGTTTTTTAAGCTAGCCTCTTTTTTAAGGTATTTATAAAGTCTTAAATCTTTATTAGAAAACGTTAATAGCTCTACAGCGTTTAGAAGCTCGTTAAATTTAAGGCTGAATAGGTCGTAGAAAAACTCGTTCCATTTTGGATATTTAGTTGCTATTTTTAAAGCTTTATCTGCAGGAATTACAACAATTTTAGCATCTTCTTCAATAATTGCTTTTACTTTACTTTTTTGATTTTTTACAAGTGTTGTAATGGACATTACACAACTTTCTCCTGGTTTAATATAGTACAGAAGTACTTCGTTACCATTAACTTCTTCTTCTTTAAATACTTTTGCTAAACCAGAGACTAAAAGCGGTATAAATTTAATATAATCGCCTTGTTTTAGGATAACTGTACCTTCTTCTATTTCTATAATAGTACTTATAGAAATTAATTCTTCTTTAAGCTCTGGCAGTTTTGCGAGGTTTGGAAAATAAGTATCTAATGCTTCTTTAATCAAAATACAATTTTTTTAAAGTTAAAAAATTGTTGTGTCTAATGCCTTTTTTTCAATTTTAAAAAACAATTCTTTTTCTTTTCTACTTTCTATAGAGTTAGTTGCTTGTTCCATTAATAACACATTAAAGTAAGGTTTAAAATAGTCCATATACTCTGCTTTACAACCACCAAAAGGAGGATGATCTGTGTTTAAAGGTGCATCAAACAGCAAACCAACAACTTTACCTTTATGACTTAACAACTCATATGCTTTAGCTGCATAAGCTGGACGTAACTTAGGGTTTATAGCACAAAAAAAAGTTTGTTCGATTATTAAATCAAAGGACATATTTAAATCAAAAAAATCCTCTTTTATAAGATGAGAAGAAGGAAAATCTGGAACTCTAGTTTTTATGTTTGTCAGTGCTGTTTTAGATAAATCTACAACATACACATTTTTAAACCCTTTAATATGTAGGTATTCTGCTTCATGAGAATGTCCACCACCTGGAATTAAGATTTTTAGTTGCTTGTTTTTTAGTTGATCAAAATAAGCCTTTAAAGGAGGAGAAATATCTCCTAAATCCCAACCTATATCTTTTGATTTATATCTATTATCCCAAAAGCTTTCTGAAAGATCCATTAATTAGACGTGTTTATAATTGTAATGATTTCATTTTTTTGAAGTACACCAGATTGTCTCCAAACTTGCTTTCCGTTTTTAAACAACAACATTGTTGGCACACCTCTAACCTGATACTTTGCAGCTAAAGATTGGTTTTTATCAACATCAATTTTAATTATAAAGACATCGTCACCTAAATCATCTTTAACTTCTTTTAAAATTGGACCTAAGGTTTTACAAGGTCCACACCATGTTGCAAAAAAATCTACTAAAACTGGTGTGTCTTTATTTATTAATTCTGAAAATTTGCTCATACCTGACAACTTTATTTATCATAAGTAATACTCCAAATACCTCTAACCTGATTAACATCATAACCAATAGCTTTATCTTTTGGATATAAGTTAGCTAATTTATCTAATGTAGGTTTTTGTATAGCTTCATTAGGTTTTCCATGACATTGTAGGCACATTGTATTTGTAGTAATTGGGTAATATACCTGAACTTTATTATCTAATTGATTTACAATTGGTTTTGGCTCTGTATTATTTTTTATATCGTTTTTAAAAGCAGTAATATACTCTAATTCTTTGTCGTTTGCTTGATTATTTTGGTTTCTTGGTTTATCAGACACGCGTTTAATAGTTGCATTATGCAGTACTGCCATACTATCTGTTAAAGGGTAAGCCTTTTCGTTACAAAACGCTAAAGCTTCTAAAGTTCCTTTTTTTTGAATGGTTCCCATTAAGTTTTTTCCTAAAACCGCTTTGGTTGTTAAAGCATATTTTAAACCACGTTCTGCATCTGGTAAATCCTCAAAATTTACTTCTGCTTGTTGTTTATGCTTACCTTGACCTTTTCCTTTTCCCATACCTTGACCTTTATGATTCCCTTTTTCTTCATTAAAATGGTCTTCAAACCATTCTGGTTGGTCAATTTTAAAGTCAAACATATAATCTGCAATCTCTGCTATTGTTTGTTCCGGAAATAACTGCTTTGGCATTACTCCAAAACGTTTTACAGCACCAAACATTTTAGCATCTTCAGCATTTGGGTTTTTAATCCAAGCTTGCATAGACTTAACAAAATCTTCTTTTGAAGTATCACTATCTATATAATGTTTTTTAATGGCAATCATTGGTGGTCCAATCCTATCTTCTTGTGTTGCACTTGGACTATGACAAGTATAACAGTTTGTTTCCATTAACTTTTTTCCTGGATGCTTATTAGCTTCCATTTGCTTTTCAAAAGCTGAAAGGTTATCCTTTTTTGAGTCATTACAACTAAAAAAGAAAGCAACTAAGATTACTAATACTATTATTTTTTTCATTTCTTTTCTATTTAGAAAGTTTGCCAGTTGCGCAACTAACAAAAGATTTAGCTTTTGAGACTAAACTATTATTGTCTTCAATTGAAGGATAACCTAATGTTTTTAATTTATCCATTACAAGAAAAGCAGCAGCTTCATTTTGAGCAACAAAAGACACTCTACTGTCTTCTACATTTACATTTAGATCCGAAATGTTTTCAATTTCTGAAAGTTTAGAGGTAATTGTGCTTGCACAACCACCACATTTTAAGTTTTGTACTATTATTGTTGTCTTCATTATAAAATTTTATTTTAAATTAAGGTAAAATAAGCTTGTTTTAATTGTAATTTAAAATTCCGCCTTGTAAGTCGTAAATTTCTGTAAAACCCATTGCTTCAAGTTTGTTTGCAGATTGTCTACTTCTGCTTCCGCTTCGGCAATACAAATAAACTGCTTGATCTTTATTTAGCTTTTCAAAATCTACATTAAACTTTCCAGAGAAAAAATCTATATTTTTTGCACCATTAATGTGTCCAGAATTAAACTCGTCTGGTGTTCTAACATCTATTAATTGTACCGTTTTACTTTCTGTTTGTTCTTTAAAATCAGTAGGAGTTAATACTTTAACTGCATTGCTTTGTGCTGGTTTAGATCCAAATATTGAAGAAAATATAGACATGATTATTATGTATTTCATTTAAAAAAATTATATACTATAAAGTTAATTAATATCACTCGTTTTATCAGTAACCTATGTTACACAAAAAAACGCACGATACATTTATTGCATCGTGCGTTTTTAACTAACTAAAAAAAACCTAACTATTACTTTAATGTTGAAGGACAAACATAGTCTGTTCTTGGAATTGATGTCTTTTTAATGGCACCATAACCACCAGCAACATCTATTAAATTATGTATTCCTCTACTTTTTAAAATTGAAGCAGCAATTACAGATCTGTAACCTCCTGCACAATGTATATAAAATGGTTTATCTTCTGGAAACTCGCTTAAATGACTATTAATAACACTTAAAGCAGTATGCTTTGCTCCATCAATATGTTCGGCTAAAAACTCGCCATCTTTTCTAACATCAAAAATTACGTCTTTGTTATCTTCAAAACGCTTTTCAAACTCGTCTGCATCTATAGAAGTAATTGTATCATAATCCATTCCTTCTTTTTTCCATGCATCAAAACTACCTTCTAAATACCCAACAACATTATCAAAACCTACACGAGATAAACGTGTAATTACCTCTTCTTCTCTTCCTGCTGGAGCGACTAATAAAACTGGTTGACTTACGTCTGCAATTAATGCACCAACCCATGGAGCAAATCCACCATCGATACCAATAAAAATTGAACGTGGAATATGACCTTTTACAAAATCTGTTTGATGACGTACATCCAAAACAATTGCTTCAGTCTCATTTGCTGCAGCTTCAAAAGCTTTAGATGAAAGAGGCTTTTGAGATTTAGTCATTACCTTATCAAAACTTTCATATCCTTCAATATTCATCATTACATTTTGCGGAAAATATCCAGGTGGTTCTGATAGACCGTCTAATAATTCTGCTATAAACTCTTCTTTAGTCATGTCTGCACGTAATGCGTAGTTGACTTTTTTCTGATTTCCTAAAGTGTCTGTAGTTTCTTTACTCATATTTTTACCACAAGCAGATCCTGCTCCATGGTTTGGATATACTATTAAGTCGTCACTTAATGGCATTATTTTGTTACGTAAAGAATCAAATAAATAGCCTGCTAATTTTTCTTGTGTTAAATCTGAAGCTATTTTTTGGGCTAAATCTGGACGACCAACATCACCTATAAACAATGTGTCTCCTGTAATTATTCCGTGTTCTTTTCCATTTTCGTCAATAAGTAAATACGTTGTACTTTCCATAGTATGACCAGGAGTATGTATTGCTTTTATTTTATAATCTCCAATTTCAAATACTTGACCATCCTCTGCTATTGTTGCTTCATAAGATGGTTTTGCTGTAGGACCAAAAACAATTTGCGCTCCTGTTTTAGCTTTTAAATCTAAATGACCAGAAACAAAATCTGCATGAAAATGTGTTTCAAAAATGTATTTGACTTTTGCATCATCCAATTTTGCTCTATTAATATAAGGTTGCACCTCTCTTAATGGATCTATAATTGCAGCTTCACCATTACTTTCTATGTAATATGCTGCATGTGCTAAACAACCTGTGTAAATCTGTTCTACCTTCATTTTTTTAATACTTATTTTATTATGCTATTCAAAAATAGCTTTATTTTTATTTATATGTTGTAACAAAAGTTACAATCCTTTATTTAGTTAACTCTTTAAAAATGATGTAAATACCCATAATTAATACAAACCAACCAAATCCTTTTTTTAGTTTTTTTCCTTCAATAAAATTGGATAAATATATTCCTATAAAAATTCCAATTACAGAAAGTGATGTAAAACTTAGCAAAAATACCCAATCTATTTCTAAGTTTTCTACATCTCCAATAAATCCTATCAACGACTTAATAGCGATTATTAATAGCGATGTTGCTACCGCTTTTTTCATTGGGAGCTTAGCAAGTAATACTAAAGCTGGAATAATTAAAAAACCACCTCCTGCTCCAACTATTCCTGTTAAAGTACCAACTACAAGCCCTTCAATTATAATTAAAGGGTAATTGTATTGAATAGTCGTTTCTTCTCCAGAATCTTTACGATTATTTTTAATCATTGATATAGAAGCTACCAACATTACTATTGCAAAAAATAACATAATTGCAATGTTTTTTGTCACCAAAAAACTTCCAACACTAAATAATTGATCAGGAATGGCAGGCACTAAAAACTTTCTTGTAAGATAAACAGCAATAAATGCTGGAATTGCAAAAACTATAGCTGTCCTATAATCTACAAGTCCTTTTTGCATATTTCTAATTGCACCTACTAAAGCAGATACACCTACTACAAATAAAGAGTAAGCTGTTGCAGTAACTGGGTTTATAAAAAGTAAGTATACTAAAATTGGGACAGTTAATATAGAGCCTCCTCCTCCAATAAGCCCTAGAACAAGACCAATTATTAAGGCTCCAAAATAGCCAAATATTTGTTGTATATCCATTTGCGTTAAGTTAGTTTTTCAAATCTAACTTATACTTTAATTATAGTTAGTAACAAAAGTTACATTGCTATAAATCAATAACTTTAATATTATTTCTGTGTAGCTCTATTTTTCCATCAATTTCTAAAGTTTTTAATAGTCTAGATATTACTACACGAGATGTATGTAAATCTCTAGCTATTTCTTGATGTGTGACATGTATAACTTCGTTATGATTAACCATTGCTTTATCCTTTAAATATTTAAACAATCGCTCATCCATCTTTAAAAAAGCAATTGTATCTATAGCTTCTAGCAGTTCTGTCATACGGTTATGGTAACTTTGCAAAACAAATTGTTGCCATGTTTTATATTTACCTAACCATTCTTCCATTTTTGATATTGGAACCATGATTAGCTTTGCATCTGTTTCTGCAATTGCTCTAATCTCGCTTTTAGAGTTTCCTAAACAACAAGATAAAGTCATAGCACAAGTATCTCCTTGTTCTATAAAATATAACACAAGCTCATCTCCATCTTCATCTTCTCTTAAAATTTTAATAGCTCCACTAACCAAAAGTGGCATTGACTTAATATAATCTCCAATTTCTATTAATTTAAAACCTTCAGGAATATCTTTATATGTACCTACATTATTAATTTCTTGAAGTAATTCATCTTCAAATAAATAGCCATAATGTTGTTGTAACTCGTCTAACATTTTAATGTTTTTTTCTAATGTAAAGTTATATAAATTACTTGACTAAAAAATAAAATATTATCTGACATTTACTTTTTAGCCAAAACACTGTCTTTAATCGGTAAAAACAAATATTTAATCGAATAATCATAATAACTACACTTACTGAGTTAACTTATAAATTGTAGTTATTTATATTTCGGAAGTATGAAAAAAGATATCAAATGTGTATTATTAATTGATGATGATAAAGTCACTAATTTTTACAACACAAAAATAGTAAATAAGCACAAAAATTTTAAAGAAGTTATTGCGACTACTAGTGGCGAGATGGCTTTAGAATATTTAAAAGAAGCTAAATTAGGGCTATGTTTAAAACCCAATCTTATTTTCTTAGATATTAACATGCCAGCTATGAACGGTTGGGAATTTGTAGTAGAATTTAATAAACTAGATAAAGACTTTATTAATGACATTAAACTAGTAATGTTAACTACATCAAATAATCCTGATGATTTTGAACGTTCAAAACAAATTATATCTATTGATGATTTTATCAACAAGCCATTATCTACAGACTTGTTAACTAATTTGTTAGAAAATCACTACAAAGTTAAAACCTACTAGAAAATTTAGCTTATTTTTGCCAAGCTAAGTTAAAACTTACACCATTTATCATTAATTTTTTAACAGATTTAAAATCTGTAAAAAACAATTACATTATGGTTATCCCTTTTAAACACTATCTTACTTTTATATTTTTTTCTTGCTTAAGCCTTACTTCTTTTGCACAAGAAAGAGCAACTATAACTGGAATAGTATCTGATAAATTTGGGACTTTACCAGGAGCTAAAGTAACTATTGAAGGAACAACTTTTAATACAACTACAGATGTTAATGGTTCTTATACTTTTAAATTAGAAGAAGGAGATTATATTTTAACTGCAGAATTTGTAATGTATAATTCTGTATCTAAAAGTGTTAGCCTTAAAGTTGGAGACACTTCTACACTTGATTTTATTCTTGAAACTGGTTTTTCAATTGACCAACCCATATCTTTAGGAACAAGAGCAGAACCAATGTCATCCCTAGAAACAACAGCTCCAGTAGATATTATTTCTCCTCAAGAGTTAACTAATGCAACACAAATAGAATTAAGTCATATTTTACATTATTTAGTTCCTTCGTTTCATTCTACAAACCAAACTATTTCTGATGGAACAGACCATATCGATCCAGCTACTTTAAGAGGTTTAGGACCAGATCAAGTATTAGTACTTGTAAATGGAAAACGTAGGCACAATAGTTCTTTACTTAATGTAAATGGGACTGTTGGAAGAGGAACGGTTGGTACAGATTTTAATGCTATTCCTATCGCATCAATAGAACGCATCGAAATACTTCGTGATGGAGCAACATCACAATATGGATCAGATGCAATTGCTGGTGTAGTCAATATTATATTAAAAAAACAAGTCGAAGTAATAGATATTGTTGGTAGAACTGGAATTAATAAAGAAGGTGATGGACAAACCAATTATTTTGGTGCAAACTTTGGGTTTGTATTAGGAGAAAAAGGCTTTATAAACATCTCTGGAGAATATAGAAACAGAGAAGCTACTAATAGAGCCGGAAATTATACTGGTTCTGTATATTCTGACATACCATCAGATGATGCTGCATTAATCAATACCAACGATTTTTATAACACTACAGGTTATAAAAATCAAAGAATTATGGAAATTGGTAGTGCTCAAACCCAAAACTTAGCTGTGTCTTTTAATGGAGAATCTCCAATTTCTGCAAGTACTCGTTTTTACTTTAATGGAGGACGAAACTACAGAGAAGGAAAAGCTAAAGGTTTTTTTAGATTACCTAAAGATGAAGATCGTGTTGTTTTAGAATTGTTTCCTAATGGGTTTTCTCCACAAATATTAACAGATATTCAAGATGATGCTATAACTGCTGGAATTAAAGGTGTTAAAAACAATTGGAATATAGATTTTAGCTATTCTATAGGTAAAAACGCGTTAGACTATACTGTAAACAATTCTAATAATGCTTCTTTAGGTATTGCATCTCCAAAAACATTTTATTCTGGAGGTTTTAGATACCAACAAAACACTTCTAATTTAGATATTTCTAGAAATTATGATTGGTTAAGTGGTGTAAATATTGCTTTTGGAGCTGAATTAAGAGTTGAAAACTACCAAATTATTGCAGGTGAAGAAGCTTCGTATATTAATGGAGGAAGTACTTATATAAATGAATTTGGAGATGAACAACCAAGAATTTCTGGAGCACAAGTGTTCCCTGGGTTTCAACCTGAAAACGAGTTAAGCCGTTTTAGAACAAATAGTTCAGGTTATGTAGATATTGAAACTAATATTACAGAAAAATTATTATTTAAAACTGCAGCTAGATATGAATCTTATAATGATTTTGGTGGACAATTAATTTGGAAACTATCTGGTCGTTATAGAATAAGTGATGCTATAGGAATTAGAAGTGGTTTTTCTAGTGGGTTTAGAGCGCCTTCATTACATCAGGTTTATTTTCAAAATATAAGCTCCCAATTTATAAACGGTGAAATTATTCAAGTCGGTACTTTTAATAATGAAAGTGCTGTAGCAAATGAAGCATTTAAAATTGAATCTTTAAAACCAGAATTATCAAGACATTTTAGCTTAGGTGTAAATGGTAAATTAAAAAACAATTTATCATTTACTTTTGACTACTACTATATTAAAATAAAAGATAGGATTGTTTTGTCAGGTCGTTTTGCTCAAGGCTATGAAAGTATTTTAGAACCATTTAATGTAGGTGCTGCCCAGTTTTTTACAAACGCAATAGACTCTGAAACTTCTGGTATAGACGCTGCATTACAATACAAAAAAATCTTAGGAAACGGAAAATTTAATACCTCTTTATCTGGTAACTTTACAAAAACTAGAGTTGTTGGAGATATTAAAGTTTCGGAATCTTTAATTGGTCAAGAAAGTGTTTTGTTTAATAGAGAAGAAATTGCAAGGGTAGAATCTTCTCAACCAAATTACAAAATAAACAACCTTTTATCTTACGATATTGATAACTTTAAAATATATTTAGGAAACACTTATTTTGGAGATGTAAAATTTGTACATCCTGAAGACGGAAATCCAAATAATTGGGTGTTAAATAAGTTGTCTGGAGAAGTAGAAACTAGAGATCAAAAATTTACACCTAAATTACTTACAGATTTAGCTTTATCTTACAAACTAAATAATCACTTAGAGTTTACACTTGGTGGAAATAATATTTTTAATGTATATCCAGATAAGCATACACACTCTGCCAATATAGATAATGGTAATTTTGTATATAGTAGACGTGTGCAACAATTTGGTGTTAACGGATCAAACTTTTATTTAAGAGCCTTTTTAAAATTATAATGATATTTACTAAAAGAAACACATTTTTAAATACTAGCTTTAAAGCTATAATATTATGTGCTCTTTCATTTTTATATTGCCTACCAACCCACTCTCAAGACAATACAAATCAGCAAGTAAAACGATTACAACGTGCCATTTTTGTTTATAATTTTGCTCAGCAAATTAGCTGGCAAAACCAAGCAGATATTGCTAAATTTAAAATTGGTGTTTTAGGTCCTGATCGTGCAATAATAGATTTTAAATCTCTAGCTCAAAAACGTAAAATAAATAATAAACCAGTAGAAATTGTAAGTTTCAATGCTGTAAAAGATATTAAAAACATACAGTTATTATATGTAAACAAAGTCTATAACTATGATATAGATTATATATTAAACAAAATTTCTGGGCGAAACATCTTATTAGTAACAGAAGACTACAACTATAACACATCAATGATAAATATGGTTAATGTTGGAGACTCTTTTGAATATGAAATTAATTCTCAAACAATTAACAAAGAAGGGTTTAAATCTGCAAATTCGTTAAAACAGTATGCAATAAGTTCTTCTCAAAAGTGGAAAAATTTATTTAAAATTGCTGAAGCATCCTTAGATGAATCTAAAAAAAAGGAAGCACAGCAAGAAGCACTTATAAAAAATAAAGAAACTCAAATCAATTCTCAAAAAGAAAAAATTAATACCCAAGAAAGTGCAATTGACACCATGTTAAACTCGGTTTTAACTAAAAATAAGTGGATTGAAAAATTATCTAATCAAACCGAATTACAACAACAAAAATATGAAGACAAAGTAAAAATAGAACGTAGCTTAGAAGAAAATATAAAGCAACAAATAGAATTTATAAAATCTCAAGAAGAAAAAATAATTGCTACTAATTCTGAAATCAAAAAGCAGCAAGAGTATATAGAAAATCAGAATTCTGAAATCAAAAAAAACAAAACCACCCTTAAACAAAAAAATTCTGAAATAAACGCTCAAAAAACAACCAATACCTTATTAATTGCATTAATAGGTATAGCTTTATTAGGTGCCTTATTAATTTATCGTAGTTATTTAGCTAAGAAAAAATTAAACAAAGCATTAGAAGTAAAAAATATAGCAATACAGAAACAAACTATAGAATTAGAGTCTAAAAACGACGAGCTTGAGCAATTTGCTTACATAGCAAGTCATGATTTAAAAGAACCTTTAATCACTATTTCTAGTTTAATAGAACTGTTGGTAGATGAGTATGAAGACAAATTTGATGAGGATGGTAAAGTAACACTAAATTATATAACAGATTCTAGTAATAGGATGCAAAAACTAATTGATGCAATATTACAATACTCGCGCTTAGGTAAAAGTAAAAATATTACAGATGTAAATTGTAATACAGTAATTAGCATATTACAAGACGATTTAAAAAATGTAATTGACAGGACAGAAACCCAAATTATATCTAATAACTTACCAACAATTAAAGGTGCAGAACTAGAAATTAGATTACTGTTTCAAAACTTAATAAGTAATGGTATTAAATTTACTAAAACAGATACAAAACCAATAATAACAATAGATTGTACTAAAAACACAACATCTAGCTTAGGCGATTTTTGGGAATTTTCTGTTAAAGATAATGGTATCGGTATTCCAGAAAAACATAAAGAACGTATCTTTTCTATCTTTCAAAGGTTACATTCTAGAGAACAATACGAAGGTACTGGAATTGGGTTAGCACATTGTAAAAAAATTGTTGAAGCACATGGTGGAACTATCTGGTTAGAGTCTATAATTGATGAAGGAACCACCTTCTATTTTTCAATACCTGCATAATTTTAAAAAAATAAACGTTAAGAAAAACATGGTAAAAGCTGTATTATTTGATATGGATGGTGTTATTGTAGATACAGAACCTTTACACCATAAAGCATATTATAAAATGTTTAACGATTACAATATTGTTGTAACCGATAATTTATATCAAAGCTTTACAGGTCAATCCACCAAAAACATATGTAAAAAATTAGTTAACCATTTTAGTTTAAACACTACTGCTTTAGAACTAGAATTGTGTAAACGCAATCATTTTAATGGGCTTTTTGATTATGATGACAGTTTACAATTACTAGATGGTGTTTTAAATATTATTGAAGACTATTATAATAATGGTCTAACTTTAGTACTAGCCTCATCAGCATCTATGGGAACCATCAATAAAGTATTTACACGTTTTAATCTAGATCAGTATTTTATTGCAAAAATTAGTGGTGCAGATTTAAAAGCATCAAAACCACATCCAGAAATTTTTGAAAAAGCAGCAAAACTTGCTGGATTCAACCAAAACCAGTGTATTGTAATAGAAGATTCTACAAACGGAATTAAAGCAGCAAAAGCAGCAGGTAGTTTTTGTATAGGTTATGATAGTCTACATTCTAAAAACCAAGATTATTCTCTAGCAGATTACGTAATTTCAGATTTTAATGCTATTCGTTTTAATAAAATCAAAACCATTTTAAGCTAAAGCACTAGTTTTATTGCCTTTATGACATATGTCATATTTTTGGACTAATAACTGGACTAACTTTGACCTATAATAAAAAAAGTTAGGTATGTGCTTTTCATTAGTTAATAAATATAACGTCGCTGGACCAAGATATACAAGTTATCCTACGGTTCCGTATTGGGATACTGAAACGTTTTCATTAAAACAATGGAAACAAACTTTAGTACAAGCGTTTAATGAAAGTAATGATAACGAAGGTATAAGTCTTTACATCCATCTTCCTTTTTGCGAAAGTTTATGTACTTTTTGTGGATGCAATAAACGCATTACAAAACGTCATGAAGTAGAAGTTCCATATATACAAGCTGTTTTAAAAGAATGGCAATTGTATTGCAATTTGTTTGACACAAAACCAATGATTAAAGAGTTGCACCTTGGTGGTGGAACGCCTACTTTTTTTGCTTCAGAAAATTTAAAGCTTTTAATTAACGGAATTACAGATAAAGCAACATTAGCAGATAATTACGAGTTTAGTTTTGAAGGACACCCAAACAATACAACAAAACAACATTTACAAACACTTTTTAACTTAGGATTTAGACGTGTTAGCTTTGGTGTACAGGATTACAATCCAATTGTACAAAAAGCAATCCATAGACTTCAACCTTTTGAAAACGTAAAAAAAGTAACAGAATTAGCCAGATCAATTGGTTATACTTCTGTAGGGCATGATATTATTTTTGGATTACCATTTCAAACTGAAACACATGTTGCAGAAACAATAAAGAAAACAAAAAAGTTATTACCAGATCGTATAGCATTTTACAGCTATGCACATGTACCATGGATAAAAGGTAATGGACAAAGAGGCTTTAAAGATAGTGATTTACCAAAGCCAAGCATTAAACAAAGTCAATATCAATTAGGTAAAAAACTATTAGCAGAAGCTGGATATTATGACATTGGTATGGACCATTTTGCTTTGGAAACTGACTCGCTCTATAAAGCTAGTAAGACAGAAACCATGCATCGTAATTTTATGGGTTATACAGCCTCAAAAACTAAAGCAATGATTGGCTTAGGTGTATCATCAATTAGTGATAGTTGGTATGCGTTTGCGCAAAATGCAAAAAGTATAGAAGAGTATTATGACTTATTAGAACAAGATATAATTCCTGTATTTAGAGGACATATATTAACTAATGAAGATTTAACCATTAGACAACACATTTTAAACCTAATGTGCCATTTTAAAACCAATTGGATGGCTAATGGATTATATTTTGAAGAAGTACCAGAAGTAGTTTTAAAACTTAAAGAAATGCAAGATGATGGACTACTTAAAATAGAATTAAATCAAATTTTTATTACAGAAAAAGGAAAACCATTTGTTAGAAATATTTGTATGGCTTTTGATTTATTATTACAACGTAATAAACCAGAAACGCAATTATTTTCAATGACAATTTAAAAATAGCAAGTCTCTTTTTTAGGACTTGTATAATTAATTAAAATAAATCCTTAAACCCTTAAAACACTAGATATGAAAAAGATTATAGTACCAGTAGATTTTTCAGACCATTCAAATTATGCACTAGAATCTGCAGCAATTTTAGCAAAAAAATATAATGCAGATATTTTAGCATTACACATGTTAGAAATCTCTGAAACAATATTAACAAAAGGAGAAACAGACTTACAAGCAGAAACTGTTTTCTTTATGAAATTAGCAGAAAAACGTTTTAATGAGTTTTTAGAACAAGACTATTTAGAAGGTGTTAATATCACTCCTATTGTTAAACATTTTAAAGTTTTTAGCGAAGTAAATGATGTTGCTAAAGAGCATGATGCAGACTTGATTATTATGGGTTCTCATGGTAGTAGCGGTCTAAAAGAAATTTTTGTAGGATCAAACACCGAAAAAGTTGTACGTCATGCAGAAGTACCTGTATTGGTTGTTAAAAACAAACCAACAGCGTTAAGTTTTGACAACGTAGTATTTGCATCGGATTTTTCTGAAAACACAGTAACTCCATATATCAATGCTAGTAAGTTGTTTGACAAATTAGGTTCTAACATGCACTTAGTTTCTGTTAATACACCAGGAGACAACTTTAATAGTACTTCTGAAATGGAAAAAATAGTTGCCAGTTTTTTACAAAAAGCAGATGGCAACCTAGATAAATTATCAGAAGTTAAATTTATAAACGATTATACAGTAGAAAAAGGTGTACTAAACTATGCAAATGTTTCTGGAGCAGATGTTATTGCTGTAGCAACACATGGTCGTACAGGATTTGCTCACTTTTTATCTGGAAGTATCTCAGAAGATATTGCAAATCACTCTTCGTTACCAGTTGTAACTTTTAGAATAAAATAAAAAAACGCGTTTTAGTTAGTAGTTGATAAAGCCTATTAAGATGATTATTCATTTTAGTAGGCTTTTGATTTAAAAGCTAATAATTATCATGTTTTTTCTCCCAAATAACTATTAACTTTAAGTAAACCTTAAACTTGATAGTTATGAAACATATCTTATTACCAACAGATTTTTCAGACAATTCCTGGAGTGCAATTGTATATGCCCTAAAATTATTTAAAGACGATCTGTGCAAATTTTACATATTACACGCAGAGCCATTAGCTGCATCTTCCCTATCTGCTTTATCTGACATTTATATAAAAAGTATAATGCATCAAAGTAATACGCAGTTAGAAGAACTAAAACAGCAAATTACTAATAGTGATGCAAATGCAAATCACAGTTTTAAAACCATTTTAAAGTTTTCAGGTTTAGAAGAAGCTGTCAATAATTGTATTGACGAAAACGCAATAGAATTGGTAATAATGGGTACTAAAGGATCTACAAAAAACAACTCTTTATTTTTTGGAAGTAATACAACTGGTTTAATCGAAAAAACAAAGAACTGTCCTGTATTAATAATTCCAGATGAGTATGATTACAAACCCATTAAACAAATAGTGTTCTCAACAGATTTAAATAGGTTTTACAGTGATCAAGAGGTTAAAATTATTAGCGATTTTACGTATGACAACAACTCGGTTTTAAGAGTCATACATATAGAAACTAACAAACCTTTGACTAGTATACAACAATACAATCTTTCTGTCTTAAAAACAGGTTTTAAAGGTTTTGAGACACATTATCATTCTGTACCAAACTACACTAAAAAAGCAGAAGTCATTAACAGTTTTATAGACGATTTAGGTATAGATTTACTTATAATGGTTAACTATAAGCATAGTATTGTTGAACGGTTTTTAAACGAGCCTGTTATTAAAAAAATCGGCTTTCAACCACATGTGCCCTTTTTAGTAATACCAGATAATAGCAACAAAAACTAAAATACTGATTACATGATATTTATCATAGTTAATACTGTAAGTTAATTGTAAATTTAAGTATAATTTAAAAGTTAAGCCTTTCAAATTAAATGTTAGTTCTGTTTTAAAATGATTTAATAAAAAACTAAAACAGAAAAAAATTGGTAAGCGCATCTTAAAATCAAAAACGCTATTAATCAACTTCAGGAAGTTAGGGTTTCCTGTAAAAAAAGATTTTAAGATAAATTAACCAGTAAACAGGAAGAGAATCTACTTTTCTTCCTGTTTTTTTTAATTAAAAAAACAACACATTATGAAAACAGAAAACAATACAAACATCGTAGAATGGTATAGTGCAGATCGTATGCATGATATGTCTAAAAACTGGTTGTCTGATCTAAATTTTATTAAAGACGAACAGCATTTTTTAGAAGATTTAATTACTAATTATACACTCAAAATAATTGATAATGATGCTTTAGACAGAGCACAGAATGTAGCAACAGCATTACAAAGAACTAAACGTGGTAATCAAAAATTATTAAACACTTTAATAAGACATGAAAATGAATTACAGCTGATGGTTGATGGAAAAGACGAACTTGAAAAAGAAAACAAATACAAAACAGAACATAGAGAATTAAGAGAAACTATAAGTGATTTTTATTTTGATTACAAAGCTGTAAAGTTTGAAATATTTAACTTGGTAAAAAGCTTAATGAAGACTGATAAACAAGAACATTTATTAAAATAGATTATGAAAAAATTAATCTTACCATTACTTGTACTCTTACTTATTAGTTGTGATAGTACACAACTAAAAGATCACTGGAAAAGTCCAGATATAGACACCTATGATGCGCAAAAAGTATTTGTTCTAGCAATGACAGATAATACAGAAGCTAGACGCAAATTTGAAAATAAAATGCAAGCACAATTAAGCTTAAGAGGTGTCCAGTCTACTAAAAGTTTAGACAAATTTGACACTGATTTTATATCTAAAAAAAGAACTGAAGATGAAATAAAAAAACTTGAAAAACAATTAGCAGAAGAAGGATATGACACAGTAATATTTACAAAAGTAGTAGGTATAAAAAATAAAATTAAGTACAAAGAAGATTATTCAAATCTTGATAAAAACCACAATAGGTTTAATGAAGATTATTTAATGTACCAAGATCAGTTTTTTAATCCTGATAAATATAAAGATTACCAGGTTTACAATGCAGAAACGTCTGTATATTGTATTTGCCCAACAAAAGAACGCACACTTGTCTGGAAAGGTTATATAGATATTATTGATCCAGATAATATAAACAAAACGGTAAACGATTATTCTAAACTTTTAATAATGATATTGGAAGAAGACAGTATAGTTCCTTTAAGAAACTAGAGGGTTATGCTATCAAAATATTTTGGTGTTTTTCTGTTTTTAGTCTTATTAGCAGAAATCTTAGGAACCGTAGGTGGATTTGGTTCGTCTGTATTTTTTGTTCCTGTAGCTAACTTTTTTTTTGACTTCCAAAGTGTTTTAGGGATTACTGCTTTATTTCATCTGTCAAGTAATATAATTAAAATTGGTTTTTTTAGAAAAGGAATAAACAAACGTGTTGTTTTGTACTTAGGTATTCCTGCTATAATTTTTGTATCCATTGGAGCATATTTAAGTCAATTTTTTAATCCAATAATTCTAACATATTTTTTAGGTGGATTTTTAATAGTTTTAAGTCTTATCTTTTTAGTTTTTAAACAATTAAAAATAAAAGACAATAATAGCAACGCTATTATTGGTGGAGCTTTATCTGGTTTAAGCGCTGGATTATTAGGTACTGGAGGTGCTATTAGAGGTATTACTTTATCTGCTTTTAAAATGAGTAAAGAAAAATTTATTGCAACCTCAGCTGTAATAGATTTAGGTGTAGATTTTAGTAGATCTATAGTTTACTATCAAAATGGATACATCCATAAACATGACCTTTACCTTATACCAATTTTAATTGTTGTAAGTGTTATTGGTACATATTTTGGCAAAAAAATATTAGACAAAATCTCTCAAGTGCAATTCCGTGACTTTGTACTAATACTAATCCTTTTAATAGGAATTGCAAGCATTATTAGTAATTAATCATGTAATATAAACAAAGGGACTGTTGCAATTTTACTATGCTTTGTTATTGGAGACCCAGAAAACAAACGCTCTAAAAAACTTGTTTTTTGAATAATAAATACTTCAAAATCTATAGTATTGGTTTGCACATAAGTATCCACAACGTAATGCATTGGTACTTTAGACACATAATGATAGATGTAGTCAGAATCAACAAATAACTGCTTTAAATCCTTTTTATCATGGTCTTCAAAAGCTTTACTAACCTTATCATCATTAATTCTTAAAACATGATATTTAGTTTCGTCTTTATTAACAATGCCTAATATAGTGCGTAATTTTTTACTATTTAAAGCATCTTTTTCGTCTAAAGGAATTAAAATTTCTTTGGGTTTAGTAAATTCAAAATCCTTAGGTATAACAAGTGTTGGACAATCAACTTTCCTAATTACATTTAATGTATGACTACCAAAAACAACCTCATCTGCTCCTGTAACACCATTTGTACCCATAACTATCAAATCTATATTTTGAAGCTTTACTAATTGGTTAATGGCATCTGTAAACACATCATAATCTATATGAATAGAAAACGAATGATTTTCATTTTTAAATTTAATTTGCAGCATTGTCATTAAATCTTCTAAATCTTCTTTAGGAGATTTTATTATAGAAGCATATAAATTATCGTTTCCATTAGTCATTAAATCTGCTGTAGTAAAAGATGATGCTTTATGTACATAAACTAAATGAAATGCAACCTTCTGCTTTTTTAAAAGCTGTATTGCATAAAACATTGCGTTTTTAGAACTGTCTGAAAAATCGGTAAGTAATAATATGTTTTTCATTTAAAATGAGATTTAAATTAAAGAAATGAATAGCTTCCTCTAATTTACGACTATTAGTTGTAATTAGATTTTAATTGAATAAGAAATTATTTAATGACAATCAATACCATTTTTAACAATCTCTACCACAGGAGTTGGAGAAATATAAGGTATACCAAGACCTAAGCCTCTTAATATAAATAAAGCTCCTATAATTACAACAACTACTGGAATAGCTTTTTGAATGCGTTGCTTTACTGTAGTATTTAAAAATTTACCCAAGTAAATAGCAGAAGTCATTAATGGGATTGTACCTAACCCAAAAAAGGCCATATATAAACTACCTTGTAAAGCTGTTCCTGTTGCTATAGCTCCAAAAACTGCCATGTAAACAAGTCCGCATGGCAAAAAACCATTTAAAAATCCAATGGTTAAAAAAGTATCTATTGTTTTCTTTTTTAAGGCTTGACCCATTTCTTTTTTTACAAAACCAATAGCTTTGTAAATGGGCTTAACAATAAAATTTTGACCTATTTTTTTATAAGGAAATACAACCACCACAATCATTAAAACCCCAATAATTATTGATAGTTTTTGTTGTAACCCAAAGATATATAAGCTTTTTCCAATAAGACCAAAAATTAACCCAATAGTACTATAGGCTAATAAACGACCAATATGGTAAGCAGTAATTTGACTAACTTTTTTAAAAGAATTACTTCTATCTACAGGTAACATAAAGGCAATAGGACCACACATACCAACGCAGTGAAAACTTCCTAAAAGGCCAAATATGATTGCAGAGAATAGCATTTAGTACAAAATATCTTCTTTAAACATATAGTTAGTATCTTTATAATTCCAATCTATTTTAATGTTCCAACGACCATCTAACAAACGTTTGTCAGGTATGAGCAAATTGTGATTAGACAGAGAGATTGTGGTCTCAAAATCTAGTTGTTTGTTAGATGGTCTATATAGGAACACTTTACCTTTAATACTTTTATAATCTAAGTCTTTTGGAAAGTTAACGACCATACCTTCTGGTGTTTTTTTCCAAGTTAATTTAGATACTAAAGATTTAGAATTGGTTTCTTTATCAATATCGTTTTGATACTCTAATTCTTGTTTGTAATAATTCTCATTAACTAAATCGTGATCAAGGCTTTTATCTGTATTCATAGATATTACAAAATACATGATAAAGCTTATAAAGCCTATAAATGCAATGACTATTGCTGTTCCCCAATTTAGTTTCATCGTTTTTATTATTTAGTTATAGCTTCTTGGTCCTAAGAAGTTTACTGTTGTTGTCTCTATTAGTTTATCACTACTATAGACTTCTATTGTTAATTTACTTTTATCTTTTTGTAATAGACTTTGATCTAATTCTATAAACAAAGTTCCTTCAGATAAACCTTGAGCTGGTACAATAAAATCTTTATCTGTTGACACTAATTTAATTACACCATCGTAGTCTTTTAATTTAAAGCTAACATCATTTATATCTTTTACCGTCTTGTTTACCAGTTTATATGTAAATACGTTACTAATTATATTGCCTTCTTTATGTTCAAATAATTGTCCTGGCAACCTTAAAACTCTTGCTTCAACATCGTTACGCAGTTGTAACATTGCAAATAAAACACCTATTAGCACTACCAAAACAACAACATATGCTTTTAATCTTGTAGTAAATTTAAAAGGCTCTTTATTTTCTATATTTGCTTCACTTGCAAATCTAATAAGACCTTTTGGCAAATCTACCTTTTCCATTATGGTATCACACTCATCAATACAAGCAGTACAGTTTACACATTCCAATTGTGTACCATTTCTAATATCTATTCCTGTTGGACAAACATTAACACATTGCATACAGTCTATACAATCTCCATGTCCTAGTGCTTCTCTATCTTCGTTTTTACGCCATTTTTTTCGTCCGTTTTCACCTTCTCCTCTTTTATGGTCATAGGCTACAATTATAGATTTATTATCTAATAGCACACCTTGTAAACGTCCATAAGGGCAAGCAATAATACAAACCTGCTCTCTAAACCAAGAAAACACAAAATAGAAAACACCTGTAAAAATAATTAAAGGAATAAGTGTCCCAATATGTTTAAATGGTCCTTCAGTAACATATTGTATTAATTTGTCACTTCCAATTAGAAAAGCCAAAAACACATTTGAAATTAAAAATGAAATTATAACAAAAATAGTATGTTTTAAAACACGTTTTCTAATTTTTTCAGAAGTCCAACCAGACTTTTTTAAACGCATTTGCTTACCTCTATCTCCATCAATCCAGTACTCAATGCGTCTAAAAACCATTTCCATAAAAATGGTTTGAGGACAAATCCACCCACAAAAAATACGCCCAAATGCTACTGTAAAAACAGTAAGAAGAACAACACCAATAATCATTGAGACAACAAATAGATGAAAATCTTGTGGCCAAAACGGAAAGCCAAAAATATTAAATCGACGCTCCAAAACGTTGAATAATAAAAACTGATTACCATTTATTTTAACAAATGGTGATGCAATCATAAAGATTAACAAAAGATAACTAACATATTTCCTGTAGTCGTATAATTTACCACTAGGTTTTTTAGGAAATATCCAAGCACGTTTACCGTCTTCGTTTATTGTTGCAATCGAGTCTCTAAAGCTTTCGTTTTGTGGAGCGTCCATCTATCTGCTTATTAATTGTTCATAGAAATAGATTCCTCTACTTCTAATACTTCAGTTTTTATGTCCTGAGTTTGCTCTTCTGTCGGAGTTTCAATATTGTCTTCTCCTTCTGGTTGCCACAAGTCTCCTTCTGCTGCTTTTGGATTAGCTGGAGTTGTACCTTGTAATGACAAGACATAACTTGCTACTTGAGCCATTTCTGCTGGTTTTAAATCCTTTTTCCATGCTACCATTCCTTTTCCAGAACGACCACCTTCAGATATGGTTTTAAAAACATTTTTAATGTCTCCACCTAATATCCAATGTTTGTCAGTTAGATTTGGACCAATTCCTCCTCCTCCATCAGCCATGTGACATGCTACACAGTTAGCAGTAAAAATACTTTTACCAGCCTGTATATCTGATGCTTCTGTTAATAACTCTACAGAATTAACATCTACTAAATTTTTAGCAGTTTTCTTATATTCTTCTATGTCTATTTTAGCCTGAGCATACTCTCTATCTAATTCGTCATACTGTGTATCTGTCGTACCAGAAACATGAAAGTTAAATAAATAAATTACTGCAAAAACCATAGATGCATACCAAGAATATAGCCACCATGGTGGTAAGTCATTATCTAACTCCTTAATACCATCATAATTATGGTCTAGGATAATCTCATGCTCTTCTTCAATAGCTTTATTACCTCCTTTAAATTTGTTGTAAAGCGCTTTAACTTTATTAAACTGAGGCGATTCTGCTTTGTTTGCTAAATAACGTTCTTTTCCAGCATCATCTAAACTTTGAAATAATACGTTTTCTATTGAACCTACAATACCTTCAATTGCAATTAGAATAAATAATACTAGTGCTAAAAACAGCATAATAATTGGATACTCTAAAAATGCTGGTTTGTCTCCTGAGTCAACAAAATATTCTACCAATCCGAAGATGGTGAAAAATATAACAGGAACTCTGACGTATGATGGGATTAAATTTCTCATAATTCGGTTTCGTTTTGGTTATCTAATTCTAATGGTATATTACTTACTTTAGTTATGTAGTCTTTTTTGGCGGTAAATACCCACCAAAAAAGAATTACAAAAAAAGCAAAGAATATTAGTAATGAAAGGATTGGGTAAATCTCAATACCTACAATGCTTTCTAAATGTTTTTTTACAAATTTTAACATGACTACCTAGTTTTGTGCTGTTGTTTCATCAACTGTATCTACTTTAATATCTGTACCTAAACGTTGTAGGTAAGCTATCATAGCTACAATCTCTCTATTACGCATTTCTACAAAATCTGCTCCTCCACTTTTCTTACTATCTTCATATGCTTTTGCAAAATCTGGATCATTATATAGGTTTTTCTCTATTTGAGTTCCTTGTTCTAACATTTGTGCTTGTGCATTTGCAATGTCTTCTTCTGTATAAGGTACACCTAAAGTAACCATCACTTTCATTTTTGCTTCGATATCATCCTTATATAATTTGTTATTAATTAACCATTTATATGAAGGCATTATTGATCCTGAAGATGTACTTTGAGGATCATACATGTGATTAAAGTGCCAGTTATCTGAGTACTTACCACCTATACGATGTAAATCTGGACCTGTACGTTTACTTCCCCAAAGAAATGGATGGTCATAAACAAACTCTCCTGCTTTACTATATTCTCCATAACGCTCTACTTCACTTCTAAATGGACGCACCATTTGAGAGTGACAACCAACACAACCTTCACGTATATAAATATCACGTCCTTGTAACTCTAAAGGTGTATATGGTTTAACACTACTAATAGTTGGTATGTTAGATTTAACCATTATTGTTGGAACGATTTGGATAATACCTCCTATTAAGATAGCTATAGTAGCATAAATTGTTAATTTAACTGGTTTACGCTCTAACCAAGTGTGCCATCCTTCTCCAGCAATACGCTTTTTAGACACACGTTGTAAAGCAGCAGCTTCAGCTAACTCATCCTCTACTATACTACCTTTTCTAATCGTTACAATTATATTGTAAACTAAAATTAACATTCCTGTTAGATATAAAGTCCCTCCAATTGCACGCATCCAGTACATTGGCATAATCTCTGATACTGTTTCTAAAAAGTTACCATATACTAAAGTTCCGTCTGGATTAAATTGTTTCCACATACTTGCTTGTGTAAATCCAGCAACATACATTGGTAAAGCATACATAATGATACCTAAAGTCCCAATCCAGAAGTGCAAGTTAGCAAGTGGTAATGAGTGTAGTTTTGTTTTAAATAGTTTTGGCACTAAATAATAGATCATACCAAAGGTTAAAAATCCATTCCATGCTAATGCACCAACGTGCACGTGAGCAATAATCCAATCTGTAAAGTGCGCAATTGCATTTACATTTTTAAGCGATAACATTGGTCCTTCAAACGTTGCCATACCATAACCAGTAATAGCTACTACCATAAATTTAAGCACTGGATCAACACGTACTTTATCCCATGCTCCACGAAGGGTTAATAGTCCGTTTATCATTCCTCCCCAAGAAGGCATTAATAACATGATAGAAAATGTAACTCCTAAATTCTGAGCCCATTCTGGTAAAGCTGTATATAATAAGTGGTGTGGTCCTGCCCAAATGTAAATGAAAATTAATGACCAGAAGTGAACGATAGATAGTCTATAAGAATAAACAGGTCTGTTAGCTGCTTTTGGTACAAAATAATACATTAAACCTAAGAAAGGAGTGGTTAAGAAAAATGCAACAGCATTATGACCATACCACCATTGCACTAAAGCATCTTGTACACCTGCGTAAACAGAATAACTTTTCATACCAGTTAAACTAACAGGTAACTCTAAACTATTAAAAATATGCAAAACTGCTACAGTTACAAATGTTGCTATATAAAACCAAATAGCAACGTATAAGTGACGTTGACGACGTTTGATCATTGTACCAATTAAGTTTGCACCAAATGCAACCCAAATTAATGCAATAGCAATATCAAATGGCCACTCTAGCTCTGCATACTCTTTAGAAGTAGAATAACCTAAAGGTAAAGTTATGGCAGCACCTACAATAATTAATTGCCAACCCCAAAAGTTAATGTTACTTAGCAAATCGCTAAACATTCTAGCTTTTAATAGACGTTGTGTAGAGTAATATACTCCTGCAAAAATTGCGTTACCAACAAAAGCGAAGATAACTGCATTTGTATGTAATGGTCTTAAACGACCAAAACTAAGCCATGAAATCCCATCTGTCATATTTGGGAATAAAAACATGAACGCTAAAATAAGCCCTACTAGCATACCTACAACTCCCCAGAGCATGGTTGCATAAAGAAACTTTTTAACGATCTTGTTATCGTAATAAAATTGCTGCATTTCCATAATTAATTGTGATTAGTCTTTATTGATTTTTTAGTTATTTTCTTTGTTGTAGTTTTTACCAATTCGTCATCAAAAAGCATTCTGACAGATGGTGTATATCCATCGTCAAATTGTCCATTTCTTACAGCTATAATAAAGGCTGCGAAAAAGACAATTGCTACTATAATACTTACCGTTAATAAAATGTATATAACACTCATACCTGTTAGAAGTTATTCGTCAAAATTAATATAGTATCCCTTTTTAAAAGATGATATTTATCATGTTTAATCATTATTTTAATTGTCGTCCAATCCAATTTGTTGAAATGGTTGTAAATAAAACAATACTTATAGAGCTTAAAGGCATCAAAATAGCTGCTATTACTGGAGCTAATTGACCTGTAACTGCAAAATAAAGCCCAATAACATTATAGAAAAACGACAATACAAAACTCCATTTAATAATATTTATCGCTTTTTTTGAAGCTTTTATATAGTGATTTAATTGGTTAAATTTTGTGGCATCCAAAATAGCATCACAAGCAGGAGAAAACACATTGACATTTTCTGATATTGCGACACCCACATTACTTTGCGCTAAAGCTCCTGCATCATTAAGTCCATCTCCAACCATTAATACTTTTGCACCTTCAGTTTGATGATATTTTATATACTCTAACTTGTCATCTGGTTTTTGATTGAATAATAATTTTGTTTTTGCAGGTAATAGCTTTTTAAGATTTTCAAATTCGCCTTCATTATCTCCTGATAGTATTACTAATTCATATTGTTTTTTAAGCGAATTAAACAATTTTGACAAGCCTTTTCTGTAACTATTATAAAAAGTAAATTTACCCTTATAAGTATTGTTTGTACTGACATAAACAGAGGTGTTTAATACTTCTGTTTCATTTTGATGGCCAACAAATTTAGCTGATCCAATCTTAATGTTTTGGGTGTTATGAGAAGCTTCAATGCCTTTTCCTAAATGTTCTTCAAAGTGATCTAATGAAATAATATTGTTTTCTTCTAAAATATCATACAAGCCTCTACTTAATGGATGATTAGATCCTCTTAATGTGTTTTTTAACAAGACTTCTTCTGCATTACTTAATGGCTCTCCTTCGTATTTGGCATCACTTTTTTTATTAGATGTTATGGTTCCTGTTTTATCAAAAATTATAGTATTGATATGTGCTAATTGCTCTATTACAGATGCATTTTTTAAATAGAATTTTTTCTTTCCAAAGATGCGTAACAAATTTCCGAAGGTAAATGGTGCAGATAATGCAATAGCACAAGGACAAGCAATAATTAAAACTGCTGTAAAGACATTCATTGCTTTTGATGCATCATAATACAACCAGAAAGTAGTAGCTATAAAAGCTATGCTTAAAACTGCTATAGTAAAGTTTTTACTTATGGCATTTGTTAGTGTTGTGAATCCGTCTTCTTTGTTTTTACTAAACACATCATTACTCCATAATTGCGTTAAATAGCTTTGCTCTACAGATTTTAAAGCTTCCATTTCTATAACACCAGAAGTTTGTTTACCTCCTGCAAAAAGTTTGTCACCAGATTGCTTAGTAACAGTCTCAGACTCTCCAGTTACAAAGCTATAATCTATTTTTGCTTTTCCATTAATTAAAATACCGTCAACAGGAATAAGCTCTTGGTTTCTAATAAGCAATCGATCTCCTTTTTTTATATCATAAACCTGAACAGGTACTTCAGTTTTATTAAAGACTTTTGTTACAGCTATTGGAAAATAGGACTTATAATCACGTTCAAATGATAAAAACGAATAGGTTTTTTGCTGAAAGAATTTACCTAATAACAAAAAGAATACTAAACCAGTTAAACTATCAAAAAAACCAGAACCAGTGTTTAAAATAATTTCAATAGTACTCCTTAAAAACAATACAACAATACCTAATGCTATTGGGATATCTATATTTAATATTTTAGTTTTAATAGCTTTATAAGCAGACACAAAATAGTCTTGAGCAGCATAAAAAACAACTGGTAGAGAAAAACTAAACATTATCCACCTAAAAATGTGTTTGTATTGATCTAACCAAAACCCATCTACTTCAAAATATTCTGGAAAAGACAAAAACATAACATTTCCAAATGCAAAACCAGCAACCCCAAGTTTATAAATTAAGCTCCGATTTACGTTTTGCTTACCTGTTTTATAATCTTCAAGACTTATATAAGGCTCATATCCTACAGAGCTTAATAATAAAACTAACTGTTTAAGAGAAAAATGTGATGTATCATAGGATACTCTAACTGTTTTTTTTCCAAAATTAACTTGAGATAATGAAACAGCAGGATTTAATTTATTTAGATTTTCTAAAATCCAAATACAAGAACTACAATGAATATGCGGAATATAAAAGGTAGCAATCTGGGTTTTACCATCATCAAAATCGACCAACTTCTCAACAATTTTTTCTTGAGACAGAAAATCGTATTTACCTTCAATTTCTTTTGGAATTGCTCCAGGAGAAGCCTGTAAGTCGTAATAACACGTCAAATCGCTTTCAGAAAGTATCTCGTATACTGTTTTACAACCGTTACAACAAAACGGTTTTTCTTCTAAAAGGATTGTTGTATCTGTACAATTATCTCCACAATGATAACATACTTTAGTATCCATAAATTTGCTCTTTTTACCTGTAACAAAGGTTACAAATTACTCCAGCTTATTTTATGATATTTGTCATATAATGTATACTTTTGAATACATCGCAATTATAGAAATGGTATGAGTAAATGTGAACAATGCATTGTTAGGCAATTTAATAGTTTAAAAACCCTAACAAGAGATGAGTTAATGCGTGTTTCTGCATGCAAAACATCAAAAATCATCAGAAAAGGAGAAGTTATTTTTGAAGAAGGAGACTCCCTTAATGGTGTTTACTGCATTAGAGATGGTGTTTGCAAAATGAGCAAGCTAAGCGAAAACGGAAAAGATCAAGTCGTTAAATTAGTAGTTAAAGGTGGTATGATGGGTCAACGCTCTTTAGTTAGTGGTGAAACTGCAAATCTTAGTGCTGTTGCTATTAATGATATGCAAATTTGTTTTATCCCAAAACAAGAAATCTTAAACGATTTACAGAAAAACTCAAACTTCTCTATGGATGTTTTAAAGCGTATGGCTTTAGATTTAAGAGATGCTGATGATACTTTGGTCGATATGGCACAAAAAACAGTTAAACAACGTTTAGCTGAAACACTACTTTACATTAAAAACAAATTTGGAAATGATGATGATGGTTTTTTAAACATAACGCTTTCCAGAGAAGATTACTCTAGCATTGTTGGTACTGCTACAGAAAGTGCAATCCGCATTTTATCTCAGTTTAAAAAGTCAGGTTTAATTAGCACTTCTGGTAAGCAAATAAAAATTGAAAATGAAAAAGGTCTACTTCGTGTAGAATAATTTTATTATTATAATAAATTTAGGCTAAAAGCTCTACTAATAATTATAAAATAATGAAGCAATACTCTATTAAACATATAAAACATTGCTTCATTTTAGTTTATTCTTTTACAAGTTTTATTGTATTTATTCCTGTATTAGAAGTAAATTTTACAAAATACAATCCAGTTTTTAAGTTTGCAGAATCAATTAAAAAAGTAGAAGCATTAACTTCTTTTTTAAAAACAGATTTTCCTAATACATCAAATACCTCTACAGTATTAACTATTTGAGATGCATTAACATTCCAATTATTAGTTGTAGGGTTTGGATAGACATTAAAAGTATTTGCTTGAAAACCGTCAACAGACAATGGGTTTTGAGTTAATATGATATTATCAACATATACAGTACCTGGATTTGTTACTACTTGCATAAAAGCTTCAAATTTCCATTGAAAAAAATGAGTGCTAGCGAATCCTAAATTTGTAAAATAAGACATTGGTATTGAAACCTAAGTCCAAGCACCAGTTACAATCGATTCGTCTGTTCCAATTTCATAAGTATATTCCATAACTGCACCATTATTACTTATCATTCTGAACTGAAAACCAGGTACACCTGGAGCAGCCCAATACATAAAGTTAACATAATCATATCCAGAAACATCATCAGGACCACCTTCTCCTTGTCCATATCCTGCAAAAGAAAAATCAAACTTTAACGCTTGATTTACATTTGTACTTGTATCTAAATCAGGCTCACCACCTATAGTTCCAAAATCATAAGCAAAAGGAAAATTAGTAGTATAACCGTTGGTGTCGTTATAAATACTATAGGTTTCATTATCCGCTGCAGTTGGTAAAGGTGCTGGTTCTGGATCTGGTATTGGGACAACATTTGTTCCTCCTGCAAAATCATCTACTAAATAAGTTCCAACATCTGTGTTATTAAAATCTGGAAAAAACACTACTAAATCGTAAGTACTTAAACCTGCAGGATAATCCAAACTAATATTTTGCCAAGCAGTTCCTGTTGTTGTAAATTGAAGTTCTGTAGTTGGGTTAGCTCCAGATCCTCCTTCAAATTTTAAAAGATGTGTACGTGTACCGTAATCTGCTATTGGTTTAATCCTAAAGGTAATAGTATTGTTAGCATCATCAGATAAATCTAAGTTTTGAGCTAAAATTAATTGAGCAGTATCAAATAATGCTCCTCCTCCAGATATCTCACCTACATTATCTCCTGCATCTGTTGTTAGTACAAAGCCACAATCATAACCAATAAATGTATCATCAGCAGTTTCAAAATCTATAGGAAAAATTGCTGCTGGAGGTGGTGGAGGTGTAACATTAGTCCCTCCTGCAAAATCATCTATTAAATAGGTTCCGACGTCTGTATTATTAAAGTCTGTAAATAGCACTAATAATCCATAGTCACCTAAACCAGAAGGAAAATCTAAAGTAATATCTTGCCAAGCAGTACCTGTAGTAGTAAATCCTAATTCTGTATCTGGTCCAGTCCCATTTTCAAATTTTAATAAATGTGTACGTGTACCGTAATCTGCTGTTGGTTTAATACGGAATGTAATAATATTATTAAAATCATCAGATAAATCTAAATTCTCTGCAAGTGCTAATTGTACATTGTCATACAATGCTCCTCCTCCAGTAACAGATCCAACATCGTCTCCAGCATCTGTTGTTAAGGTAAATGTGCAACTATCAGCAAACATATCGTCTAAAGGGTCAGAAAAATCTATTGGAAATACTTGAGCGTACCCTAAACTAGTTACCAAAAGGGATAACATAAATGTAATTTTTTTCATAATTCATGTTTTTAAATTAAAAAAGCCACAAAGACAAGATGCTATGTGGCTTTATCTTAATTGTATTTAATTAAAGATTATTCTTTAATTAGTTTAACAGTTTTAGTTCCGTTTTCAGAATTAAACCTTGCAAAATATAATCCTGCATTTAGGTTTGAAGTTTCAATAACAAAATCTGAACTATTCACATTTTTTACTAAAACAGATTTTCCTAATACATCAAATACTTCAACTGTATTAACTAACTCAGATGCTTTAACATTCCAGTTATTTGTTGAAGGGTTTGGATATACATTAAATTGAACTACATCAAATTGATCAGTACTTAAAGGAGCTCCTTTATAAAAGTACAGGTTATCAATGTATATTTTATTATCTACATTCATCATTAATCTTGCTCCAGAACCACCATCAAACTTAAACTGAATAGCAGCTGTAGGATCTCCTGTTATTCCAGCAATCGGAATTTCAACACTTTGCCATGTACCTGCTTGACTAGTTATTGGGTGAGCAATCTCTGCTCCAGAACTAATTACATAAACATTTGGATTTGTATCATTAGTCCAGATATCTAAATGTAAATAATCCATTGCTGATATATCTTGAGCTCCATTAAAATCAATTCCTTGATAGTTAAAATTAGGATACTCTAAAGATGCATTACCAGATCCTGGTACTACTTCAAAAGCAGTATTTGCAGAACCAAAACCAGTTTGTCCCCAATTTGGATTATAATCTACATTTGAAACATTAGCATAAGCATCACTAAAAATTGAAATAACATCAGCAGCATCTCTTGCTGGAGGTGTAGGTGCATCCATTCCTGGAGTTGTAATTGCAAAAGAAATTGTATATGTTTTTGTAGTTGTTCCATCCGCTGCTGTTACTAACACTGTAGCATCTCCAGGAATTGCTGGAGCTTGAGTAATTGTAGTTACAGTTGCTGCTGCATCTGTTGTTGTTGCTAAAGTAACTTGAGGCACAACAGTTGTTCCTGCAGGTAAATCAACTGTATAAGTTTCTGTATTAGCAGAAAAACCTGCTACAGTAGCATTGTCTACTTGTAAATCGCTTAACGTTGCATCTGTTCCAGCTGCTGCTGGGTCTTTCCAGAAATATAAATTATCAACATAAATAATGTCTGTACCACTACCACCATCAAACTTAAATTGGATAGCACTTGTTAAATCTCCAGTTATTCCAGCTACTGGAATATCAAGACTCTGCCATGAACCATCTACGTTTGGTATTGGATGAGCAATCTCTGCTCCAGAACTAATAACATATACATTTGGTGCTACTGTTCCTGCTGTCCAAATATCTACATGTAAATATTCCATTGCTGAAATATCTTGTGCTCCATTAAAATCTATACCTTGATAATTAAAGCTTGGGTAATGAATTGCTAAATCTCCAGTACTTGCTACATCGTATGCTGAATCAGCTGAACCAAAACCAGACTGTCCCCAATTTGGATTATAATCTACATTTGCAATATTAGAATAAGCAGGATCTGCAAAAATTGATATTACATCTAAAGGGTCCCTAGCAGGTGGTGTTGGAGCTGCTACTGTTGGACCAGCAGGTGGAGCTGGTATTGCAGAACCTTGTACAGCAGTTATATCATCAATATAAACTGTAGTTGCTAAAACTGCTGGATCAATAAAACTTCCAGCACTATCCACATTAGCGAATAATACAAATTCATTCCACTCACCAGTTGCTCCAGTAAATGTAAATGTTAATGTTTGCCAACCTGATCCTGTATGAGCCTCTGCAGAAGGTAACTCAATATCTCCTTGAGCACTTGTGCTTGCCTGAATTTTTCCTTTAAGATATAATGGAGTTGTAGAATGTACATTTACAGATACTGTCTTTGTTGTTGTTAAATCTATATAATAAGATTGAGGTCTAACAAAAATCCCTTTCCAAACATCTCCTCCTGCGGTTAAGTCTATTTTTCCAACTTGATTAGCTGCATTATCAGGAGCTGCATCCAAAGAGGCTGCCAATCCGCCTCCGAATCCTCCATATATGTCTTGAGCTGCAGTATTTTGCGCAGCTGCAAAATCTTGTAAATTTACTTGTGCCGAAATGACAGAAGTAATAAATAATAATAAAAAAGTAATTTTTTTCATAATAATTGTGTTTTAAATGAATTAAATAGAGCTTGATACTTTTACGTAATCAATGATAAACTCTTGAGGGAATATAGAGTCATCCACTTCTGGACCTCCAAAATTTCCGCCTATTGCTAGGTTTAGTATAATATAAAATGGCTTATCAAAAGGCCAAGTATTATCGTTTTTTATGTCTGGTGAAAACGTATAAACCAGATTTTCATCTATATAAAATGAAATAGCATCTTTAGTCCAATTAGATTTGTAAACATGAAAACCTTCTTCTATGTTTTTAATGGTTGATATTTTAGTGTTTTTTGATTGTCCATAACTATCTGGTGTATGCATAGTATTATGAATTTGGTGTGGATTTTTTCCAACATATTCCATAATATCAATTTCTCCACATTTTGGCCAACCTATACCAATATCTGAAATATCATGTCCTAACATCCATATTGCAGGCCAGATACCTTGTCCAGTTGGTAATTTTGCTTTTACTTCTATCGTCCCATATTTAAACTCTACCTTATCTTTTGTTGTTATCTTACCAGAAAAATAATTTAAAGAGTCTTTTGAAGCCGTAATTATAAGTTTACCATCTTCTATTTTTATATTCTCTTTAGTATAAACCTGTCTTTCATTGTTTCCCCAACCACAAAGGTCTGGGCAACCATCTCCAAGTTCATAATTCCAATAGGTTTCATTTAATTCTACACCTTCAAAGTCTTCAATAAAACTGAATGCTTTTTTGTCTTTTTTGTCGTTACATGAAAAGAACAATAGAGTGATTAATATCAGTTTTATTGCTTTCATTTTAATTCAAAATTTTCAGATAATTCAGTATAAGAACTACCACCAACATGAATTTCAAAATCTCCTTTTTCTACTAAAAACTCACCTTGGTTATCAAAAAAACCAAGTTCTTTTTCAGTAAGTGTTAATGTAATTGTTTTTGTTTCGTTTGGATTTAATTCAACTAACTCAAATCCTTTTAATTCTTTAACTGGTCTGGTTATACTAGCATACATATCTCTGATGTATAATTGTACCACTTCCTTACCTTTAACTTTTCCAGTATTGGTTAAGTCTACAGAAACTGTTACTTTTTTATCTTCAGTAAATGTGTTACTTACTTTTAAGTTACTATACTTAAAAGTGGTATAACTTAGTCCATATCCAAAAGGATATAATGGACCATTTTTTTGATCTTGATAATGTGACCAAAAAACAACGTTAGGTCCAGGTAAACTTGGCCTACCAGTATTTTTATAATTATAATAAATTGGTACCTGTCCTACATTTCTTGGAAAAGTCATTGGTAATTTACCACTAGGATTATAATCTCCATAAAGCACTTGAGCAATTGCGTTTCCGCTTTGTGTACCTAATTGCCAAGCTTCAACAATTGCAGGAATGTTTTCGTCTGCCCAACAGATAGTTAAAGGTCTACCATTATTTAATACTAAAACAATGTTTTTATTAACTTTATAAATAGCTTCTAATAGTTCTTGCTGTACGCCAGGCAATCCTAATTCTGTTCTACTTCTTCCTTCTCCGCTTTGAAAACCATGTTCTCCTAAAACCATTACCACAACATCTGCTTGTTTAGCAGTTTGTATAGCTTTGTTAAACTCACTTTTATCTGTTGTATTTACTTTTATTTCAAAAGCAAATTCTTCTTTTCCTATTGATACATCTGCACCTTTAGCATAAGTAACTGTATTTCCAGGGTATTGGTTTAACCCTTCTAAAACAGAAACAGCTGTATTGTCTTTTGCTGCTATACGCCAGCTTCCTAAAGGACTTGTTTTATCTGATGCTAAAGCACCAATTACAGCAATTTTTTGACCTTCTTTTTTAAGGGGAAGTAAATTGTTTTTATTTTTAAGAAGTACAATAGATTTTTTTGCCATATCTAATGAAGCGTCATGTATTTCTTGACTTCCTATGACTTCTTTTTCGCGATTTTCATCTAAATATTTATAAGGGTCATCAAATAAACCTAATTCAAATTTGACTCTTAAAACACGTCTAGCTGCATCGTCAATATGTTTTTTATCGACTTTACCTTCTTTAACTAATTTTGCAAGTTCTTCAACATATAAATAGGATTCCATATCCATATCAGAACCAGCATTAACAGCTAGCTCTGCTGCATGATTACCATCTTTAGCATGACCATGTGCTATCATTTCTGTTATTGAGCCCCAATCTGAAACTACAAAACCATCAAAAGCCCATTTTTCTTTTAAAATATCACGTTGTAAATACTTATCTCCTGTTGCTGGCACTCCATTAAGCTCGTTAAACGAATTCATAAAGGTTCTAACTCCTGCGTCTTTTGCTGCTTTAAAAGGTGGTAATACAATATTGTTAAGTGTTGATGTCCCAACATCAGCAGTATTATAATCACGCCCAGATTCTGCAAAACCATAGGCAGCAAAATGTTTTGCACAAGCTGCTATTGAGTTGTGTGATGATAAATCGTCACTTTGAAATCCTTTAACTCTAGCAGTTGCTATTTTACAACCCAAATAAGGATCTTCTCCAGCACCTTCCATAACGCGTCCCCAACGTGCATCTCTAGAGATATCAACCATTGGTGCAAATGTCCAGTTTATTCCTGCAGCAGAAGCTTCTTTAGCTGCAAACTCCGCAGATTTTTTTATAGCTTCTAAATCCCAACTTGCAGATTCTGCAATTGGAATAGGACTTAACGTTTCATAACCATGAATAACATCAAAACCAATAATTAAAGGAATACCTAAACGGGTTTCTTCTACTGCTATTTTTTGAACAGCTCTTACATCTTTTACACCTCTAACATTAAGCATAGATCCAACATAGCCTTTACGAAGATGATCATATTTTTTAGCTTGATCACCTTCTTTAGGGACTGGACCTGTTACGTTCCAGAATCCATTATATTGATTCATCTGACCTATTTTTTCTTCCAAGGTCATTTTACTTAATAATGCTGAAACTTTATCTTCAATATTATCAATTTTAGAATGAGACTCGGCTGAATTAAGAGCTAAATCTTTACTGGTATTATTCTCTTTACAAGAAATTAAAACCAAAACTAGAATGCAAAGTATGTGCTTTTTTAAATTCATTTTATTGAAATACTCTTATATAATCAACTTCCATTGTATCTTCTGTAAAAGCAGGATCAATGGTTCCTCCTAATGTTCCACCCATTGCTACATTTAGAATAAAAAAGAAATCTTTATCATAAAATGGTAAGTCTTGATTATTTGCCAATGTATAGTATGCTGAACCATCAACAAAAATTCTAATAGATTCTTCAGTCCATTCTACAGAATACACATGAAACTCTGAAGTTGCATCTGCAATTGTAGTAATCTCACCATAGCTAGCATTAGCATTTGTTCCAGAATCAAACCAGTGACAAGTACCTAAAATATCATTTTTATTACTTCCTGTCTGTTCCATTATATCAATCTCTCCACATGCTGGCCAACCAACATCAGGGAAGTTAGCACCTAACATCCAAATTGCAGGCCAAGTCCCTTGAGCTGCTGGTAATTTTGCTCTAACTTCTATTCTACCGTAAGTATACTCCTGTAAATCAATAGATTTTAATCTTGCTGATGTATAACCACCACTTCCATCAGATTTTGCAGTTATTTTAAGGTAACCGTCTTCTACAATAACATTTTCTGCGTTATCTGTATAGGTTTGAGACTCTCCATTACCCCAACCTCCAGCACCAAGGTCATATGTCCAATTTGCTGTATCTGGTGCTCCATTTGTATCAAACTCGTCAGACCAAACTAAATTTGGAAAATTATCAATTTCATAAGGGTTTTGTGTTTGATATTTAGCATACCATGCAAAACCACCTCCTTCTTGTATAAATCTTACATGTAATTCTGAATCACTAATCGAAATAATATCATAAGTAACAGATCCTGCATACCAACCCATAAAACCTCCATCAGAAATATTGAAACTAGATTGTCTGTATGGTTGATCGTTATAAGACCCTTGTGTAGCAGCTAATGAAGAAGATGGAAAAAATGACACATTTTTAACACCAAACATAGTTGTTGCTACATCGTCACCATGACACACATCTCCTGCTACGCCTAGAATACTTGCATAAGTACCAGGAACAAAAGCTGGACCTACAGTTTGCTCGAATGTAATTCCGTCTGCTGTTCTTGTAAAAACAAACTCATTAGTATACATACAAGATTTTTCATCATCAAATGGTTGAATACCATTCCACCATGCTTCATAAGCATACTCTCCATTACCATAATCTTCATCTACAGGTCCTAATCCTACATGTAAAGGTAAATTTGCTGCCCAATACCATGTTTTACTATCTCCAACGTTTTGTCCACTTAAAAAGTTTTCTGCTTCTGGATCTGTAAAAGAACTAAACACATCTACTTCAATAGAAGTACTAGTTTTAACTCCTCCTGTACCTACAGCATTTACAACTACTGTATAGGTATTAACACCTACATTAGTAAATCTATGAGTTATAGCTCCAGAAGGTGATGCTTCACTATTACCATCACCAAAATTATATTGATAAGTTATTGCATTATCTGCAGTTGCAACAAAATTTACAAAACCGCTTCCGTCTCCATTAGGATTTGTAGCATCTTGACCTACAATCTCTGCAGTAACTGCGACATTTGTTGGAACAACAATATCTCCAAAAGTTGCATCATCATCTTGACAAGCAGTAAACAATAATGCTGCTCCAAAAATTGATAAGAATAAATATTTTAAATTTTTCATGTTTTTCATTTATTAAATTTTTACAAGCTTATATTGCCAAAAAACTCCTGCTCCTGCTTCAATAACAACACTAATTGTATTATCATCAATAAAACTTATATCATAAGTTATTGATGCTGGTGCGTCTGCTGGATTACTAATTTCGCCAGTATTAACAGCTTTAGGCAAACCAATATAAGCTCCAACTCCATTAATAGTTACTGTACCTGCTCCTAGATCGAGTGCATAAGTAGCCATTCCAGAACCGTCATGTGGTGAGACAGGTGTTGCACAAGTATCTGTACCACCTTGCCATCCTTCGACCCAAGTATCAGCTCCTAATACATTACTAAATGAACCATCTGAACCAAACACATATTGATCATCATAATAACAAGCTCTTTGTGTTACACAAGGATCATCACAGTTCCACCATCCTGTATCTCCAACAGCAGGACCAACTCCTAGCGAACCAGCTTCTTGAGCCATTTGCCAAGTACCTGTTAAAGGTGAAGGTGCAGCACCTTGCTTAGTAAAATTATATTGCCAAAAGACTCCTGCTCCAGCTTCAATATAAACAGACATTTCTGTATCAAAATTTGATAATGTCACATTATATGTAATAGATGCTGGTGCATCTGCTGGATTACTAATTTCGCCAGTATTTGTCGCTTTAGGAATTCCTAAATAAGCACCTATACCATTAAGTGTCACTGTACCTGCTCCAGAATCATAAGTATAAGTAGCTGCTGAAGAGCCATCGTGTGGCGCAACTGGTGTTGCACATGTGTCTGTACCACCTTGCCATCCTTCGACCCAAGTGTCTGCTCCTAAAACATTACTAAATGAACCATCTGCTCCAAAAATATACTCGTCATCAAAATAACAAGCTCTTTGAGTCACACAAGCTGGATCACAACTCCACCATCCTATATCTCCTACTGCTGGCCCAACACCTAATGAGCCTGCTGCATCTGATAGCTTCCATGTTCCTGCAATACCTGTAGGTGTCCCTGAAGGTGCTTTATAAAAGTATATATTATCTATAAATACAGTTCCTGCAGCCCAAGGTGTTCCAACAAATTTTAATTGAAAAATCTCTGTAATAGTTAATCCTTGATCTACATAATCTGAAATAGGAATTTCTATTGTTGTCCAATCATTAGGAGTTAAAGAAGAAGTAACTGGAGCTTCTGTTACTGTTCCAGATGCATTGTTTATTAAAGACACTTCTATATCTGTTACTGCATCTGCAGTCCAAACGTCTAAGTGTAAAAATTCCATATTTGATACGTCTACACTTGTTCCGTCTGCTAATGCAATTCCTTGATAACTTAAATTTACATATTGTAACATTTCATCTCCACCTAAATCGAACATAGTCCATCCACTTCCTTGACTAGCTTGTCCCCAATCTGGAAAATAATTTGTACCTGTAACATCTGTATAAGCACTACTAAATATTGAAATAACATCTTCATCTGCTCTTGATGGTTGCGTTGGAGCTGAAGTTAATGGTTGTACTATTGCAGTAACTTCAAAATCTACTTCTGTGTAAGTTGCTGTTTCAATAGCTGCTCCCAATGCTGTTACAATAATTGTATATAAGCCAGCATCTTGATACACATGGGAAACTGTCTCTCCTATATTACCTGTAACTATTTCTGAACCATCTCCAAAATCTACTTCAAAAAACATAGCATTGTCTGCTGTTGCAGTTACATTTACTTGTTTTGAAATTGCTGGATCATTTTCTATAGTGACCACTAAATTTTGTGGTGGCTCAAAAGAGACCACAATTGTTTGGGTTACAGAAGTTGTATCTCCATTTAATCCTACAGCTGTAATTACTATTTCATAAGTCCCTTCTGCATAAATATGGTCCGAGCTTTCTCCTGGATTTATGGTCCCAGAAATTTCTGAGCCATCTCCATAACCAATAGTAAAACTAGCTACACCTTCTCCTAAAGGAGTAATGGTTACTAATCCAGTATTGTCTTGAGTTACACTAACAGCTGCTGATACATTTGATGGTGCAGCTATATTATTAATAAAGTCTAAATTATCTTCTTCCTGAGTACAACTTATAATTAAAGCTGTAATCATAAAAAATGATAATACGTATTTGATTGTTTTCATATCTTTTTTTTGTTTTTTTTAATAGCCTGTGTTTTGACTCCAATTACCATTAGAAAATTGAATTTCTTCAATTGGAATAGGGAATACTTCATTTTTATTTGATGTAAACCCATCAATTTCTTGTGCTGCTCTATTAGTTCTAACTAAGTCGAAAAAATGATGTCCTTCTCCAACTAACTCAACTCTTCTTTCATGATAAATAGCATCTGTTAATGCATTACCTCCAACAGTTACATCAAAAGAATTGTCCATAACACCAAAAGCACGTCTTCTAACTCTATTTAAATAATTTTGTGCTTTAATATCATCTAATCCACTTCTATTAAAAGCTTCTGCAGCCATTAATAGTACATCTGCAAATCTGATTGCCCTATAATTATTTGGATTAGTAAGGTTCTGGTCACCAGTATTTAAATCTCCTTGTCTAGCAATATACTTTCTGTTAAAGTATCCTGTATGTTCATAACCAGTTCCATAAGTTGCTCCATTAGCAGTTGCCCAAGCATCAATATCTAAAATTGCTACATCTTTACGTAAATCTCCAGCTTCAAACTGATCTACCACTTCTTGTGTTGGTACATTAAAACTAAATCCAGAATCAAATGTTGGTCCTGTATAGTTTCTTATACCATTAAATCCAACTGCTACATTACCTTCACTACATTGTAAACAACCAAATCCTGCTCCTTCTGCATCTGTATATTGTACTTCAAAAACAGATTCGATACCATTTTCTCCAGCATTTTCAAATATTGTATTGTAATCTGTTACTAAATCGTAAGGACCATTTATAATTAAATTATCCAAAACAGTTGAAGCTTCAGTAAATTTATCTTGAAATAAATAAGCTTTTCCAAGTAATGCTTGAGCTGCACCTTTAGTAACTCTTCCAACTTGTGGAGCTGTATATTCTAAATTATTAACTGCAAACTGTAAATCTGCTTCTATAAATGCATAGACATCTTCTACAGAAGAACGAGGTATTGAAGTTTCATCTCCAAAAGTAAAACGCATTTCTTTTAAAGGGATAGCTCCAAACCATTTAACTAATTCAAAATTATAATATGCTCTTAAAAAACGGGCTTCAGCAATGATTACATTTCTACCTTCAAAATTTGTTTTATTTTGAAATTCTAAAATATAATTAGCTCTGTTTACACCAGCAAACATCCAATCCCAAACGTTTTTAAGATTACTGTTAACTTCTGTGTGTATCATATCATCTATTTGCTGAAAACCAACAACGTCTGTTGCGCTTTCACCACCGCAAAGTGTATTATCTGATGCAATTTCGCCTAGCATAACATTTACGTAAGTAGATTGTAATAAATCATATGCACCTACTAATGCTTGGTAATAATCTTCTTCAGAATTAAAATAGTTTTCTGAATCAATTGTATATTCTTTCGTTTCATCTAAATAATTATCTGAACACGCATTTATAATAAAGACTAATGTTATAGCTATTATAAAAGATTTAGACTGTTTTAAAAATATCTTCATAATTTTTGTCTTTTAAAATGTTAAGTTTATACCTAAGATATATTGTCTTGACACTGGGTAAAATCCATAATCAATTCCACCTCCAATTGCTTGTCCTGTTGTAGCAGCTGGATCATATCCTGAATATTTAGTAAAAGTAAATGCATTATTTACTGATGTATATAGTCTTACTTTTTTGAAACCAATTGCATCTAATGCTTTTGGCGATAAGGAATAACCTACTTGAATGTTTTGAATTCTTAAAAAAGAAGCATCTTCAACAAAAAAGTCTGAGAATAATTTATTTGTAGATGATCCAACTGTAGTTCTTGGTACAGTATTACTAGTACCTTCTCCAGTCCATCTGTCTAAATATAAATTTAAACGGTTAACGTTAGCTTGATCACGTTCATAATTTCTGACCATTTCCTTACCTACTTCTGCATAACTATACATTGAAAAGTCTAAATTTTTATAGTTAAAATTTAAATTTAAACCTAAGAAATAGTCTGCTTGAGGCTTTCCAATATAAGTTCTGTCATCAAAATCTACTACACCATCATTGTTTGTATCTACATATCTTATATCTCCTGGAGCCGCATCAGATCCTAAACCGGACTGAGATGGATGTGCATCAACTTCTGCTTGGTTTTGAAAAATCCCGTTAGTTTGAAGACCATAAAAATATCCGATTGGCAAACCAACTTCCATCCTTGAAGGTGCTTGTTGACCTACACCAAAAGAACCTCCTTGTGGAATTGCATCTCCATTAATAGATAGTACTTCTCCATCAATTTTTGTTGCGTTTACACTAATACCATAATTAAAATTATCTGATAACTCATCTTTATAACTTACCATTAATTCTAGACCTTTACTTCTAGTGGTACCAGCATTAACTGTTGGGCTTCCTGCTCCTGGAGCAGATGTACCTAAAATACCAGAAACTGGTAAACCTGCAATAAGTAGATCGTTTCTATCTTCAACAAAATAATCTGCAACAACTTCTACTTTATTATCTAAAAATTTAGCATCCAAACCAATATCTAATTTTTCACCTCTCTCCCAAGTTGCGTCAGGATTTGCTAATCTTCCTTGTGCTACTCCAGATACTAAACTTCCATCAAAAACATAAGTAGCTTCTCCATCTAGACTTGCTCTATATAAATTATTACCAACATTATTTCCTAAGAATCCATAACTACCTCTAAGTTTTAAAAAGTTTAAAAATTCTGAATCCTTTAAAAAGTTTTCTTCAGAAATTTTCCAACCAGCAGTTACTGATGGAAAATAATCTACTCTATTTTCTGGGCTAAAATCTGAAACAGCATCTCTACGAATCATACCAGAAAGCAAATATTTACCTAAAAAGTCATATTCTAATCTTGTAAAATATGAGGTTAGTCTATTATCAAAAGTATAAGACCCTGTTGATTTAGCATCACTTAATCCATTAGCTAAACTAATATCTGCAAAGTCCCAAGAATTGTTTGGCACATCAAATCCTGTTGCAAATAACCCTTGACCAGAGTTTTTCTGCGCACTAGTACCTGCTGTTACAGTAACATGATGGTCTCCAAATGTTTTATCATAAGTTGCAAAAGTTTCCCACACATAAGTATTAAACTCTGTTTTATTTTGACTTACACTACTTCTATCATTATTAAATACTTTACCTGCTCCATAATTTACAATTGGTGCAAAAGATTTTCCGGTATCATCATACGTTTTATATCCTAAACGAGTGGTTACTTTTAAATCATCATTAATTTGATATTCTAATTTAAAGTTACCTTCTAATCCTTTTCCTTGGTATGTATTATATGTGTTATCTAATTGAGATAAAGGGTTAATTACTTCGTTTCCTAAAAACCCTGACTGATCATCTTGATCTAAACTAAACGTTGGTGCATAATTTAAAGCGTTAAATAATACCGATCCTAAACCATTTTCAGAAATTGACTTTCTTTTATTTGAATAATAGTTTACGATAGTTGAAAATTTTAATTTTTCAGTAATATCAATGCCTAATTGCATTTTTAAATTATTTCTTATAAAATTTGATTTATCGCTTGCAATAATACCATCTTGTTCTAGTCTACCAGCTCCAAAATAATAAGTGATATTTTCTCCTCCACCAGATACTCTTACATTATGACTTATAATTGGTGCTGTTTCAAATAAACTATCTTGCCAATCTGTCCCTACACCTAAACCGTCAATATTAGGATAAGGTAATGTTTGTCCATCTGCTGCATAGCTTTCATTTAAAATTAAAGCATACTCTGTAGCATTTAAATAAGGTAATTTACGTGTGGTTTCTTGAAAACCTGTGTAACCATCATAACTAACTGATGGTGCAGTATTTTTTTTACCACCTTTAGTTTTTACTAAAATTACACCATTTGCACCTTTAATACCATAAATTGCTGCTTGTGCATCTTTTAAAACAGAAATAGACTCAATATCATTTGGGTTTATACTATTTAAATCTCCTTCATAACCATCAACAATAACTAAAGGCTTATTGTTACCGTTAGAACTGATACCTCTTACAATAATATTAAATCCTCCTCCAGGAGAACCAGATGCAGAATTTACAGTTACTCCAGATGTTGTCCCTTGTAAAGCAATTGCTGCATCTACTGGTTTTAAATCGTCTAAAGTTTCAGAAGTAATTAAAGATACAGCACCTGTAACATCTTTCTTGTTTTTAGATCCATATCCAATAACAACAATTTCGTCCAAAGCTTCTACATCTTCAGTTAGCATAATGTTAATTGGGTTACCATTAGTTACAACAACTTCTTTAGTCTTATATCCTATATAAGAATATACTAGTGTTGCATTTTGAGGAACATTATTAATAGAATAATTACCATCAAAATCTGTAGTCACTCCATTTGAAGTGTTTTTAACAATAATATTTACTGTTGGGATAGGAAACCCATCTTGTTCACTTGTTACATTTCCTGATATAGTATAGTCTTGGGCAAATGCCGAAATACTAAAAATTAATAACAGAAAAGGAAAAAAAGTTTTTTTCATATTTGGTAGTTTTTGTGCTTTTACCAAATTTACTAAGTTGTTTTAAGAATCTGTTAAAAATAACCGCTACAAAAAACATACATTGCAATAAAAACAATAAAAAATTACCAAAAACCTATATTTAACAAGCATTAACAAATAATTAGCGTTTTTGATAATTTTACAACTATAGTTAGAGTTTTAGGTTGTTGTAGTGGTGTTGTATAGGTTATTTTAAGAAATGTATAGTTTTTAAATATCTAAAATATAATCCGTTAAGTTTACATCATGCTCTAATTCCATCTTTTTACGCAATCTATATCTTTTAACTTCAACACTTCTAGGAGATATATTTAATAAAGGAGCAATCTCTTTAGAGGACAAATTAAGTCTTAAGTAAGCACATAACCTTAAATCGTTTGGAGTTAAAGAAGCATGTCTAGATTTAACTTTCTTTAAAAAGTCTTTATCTGCATTATTAAATGCTTCTTCAAACAGATTCCAATCATCTTTATTGTTAATATTCTTATCTATAATTCTAATTACAGATTTAATATTTGAGTCTTTAACTTTTTCATTTAACTCAGTTTTAATTGTATTTAAAAACTCGTTCTTTTTAATTAAACTCATTGTAGAAATAGCCAGTTCTCTATTTTTACTTTCAATTTCTTGTTTTAAATTTTCATTATTTAAAGCCATTAATTGTTGCTTAGTTTCTAAATCTTTAAGTTCTAATTCTCTATTGGATTTTTGTACTAACTTCTCTTTTTGCTTTTTATAATATAGCTTATATAAATAATGTATTAGTAATATTAAGAATAACCCAGAAATAAAATATAAGACAATCATAATATTAGAAATATACCATGGTCTTTCTATTGAAAAGGAATATGAATCAACTTTTTCAATATTTTGACCTCCTACACGACCTTTTATTTTAAATGTATAATCACCATACGGTAAGTTTTTATACATAACAGTCGAATTAGTATCCCAAGCACTCCAGTCATCATATAATCCTTCTAATTTATGAGAATATTCCGCCTCTAAATATTTATCAAACTCTACTATACTATAAGAAAACTCTAAATTATTTTCTTTATTTTTAAATGATTGAGAAGACGTTAAATCAATTAATGTTTTACCTGTATCTAATGGTGTTTTATTTATTGAATTAATAAGAACTTGGTAGGTTTTAGTTTTAGTTTTTGATATATCTAAAGTCATATATCCTTTAGATGTTCCAAACAAATACACATTAGGTTTTATATTAAAAATACTTTCATATCCTGACAAACCTTCCCTTAAAGCATTTGGTAAAGGTATAAATGAAATTTTAGGTATTTTACTTAGTTTTCCTGGGCTAATATAATTTACACCTTTTTGTGTGACTATCCATAACGTATTTGTTATTTTATCCGCAATTAATTTTCCGGAAGAATACCCTTGTACTTCAAACAATTGACTTAAAGTCTCATCTTTAACAAATTTTTTATCCTCGACATCTTTTTTAAATACTCCTTGTGCAGTTGCATAATACAAAACATCGTTATACTCTGTTATAGATGAAAATAATCCTTTTTCTAAATTTTCAACTTTAGAAACATCTTTAATATTCCGTAAGTCTTCATCTACTTTTAATTTAAAGACACCTTTGTATTCGTGGTTTATTAAAATTTCATTTTCATCTGAAAAAACAAAAGATCTTGACGAATTATCAAATCCTTCAATCTTATTTCTTAATTGCCAAGTTCCATTTATATTCTCAAGGATATTAAGTCCATTATAATTACCTTGTAATAATAGGTTTGGATGATTTTTTATTGGTTTGATATCCCAAGTACCATAAACATCTGCGACTTTGTTTGCTTGGTTATTTTCTATTAAAAAAGTTCCTGTGTTATGACCACAAAACAATTGATTATTAATGATTCTTAAATTCCAAACTTGTCCATTGGTATTTTTTACAAACACAAAATTAGTTTGATGTTCCTTTTTAGAAAACAACCCTTGATTAGTACCTAAATAAAGAGTTTTATTAAATATTACTGAGGTATATACAGACCCTAAAACACCATTATCATCACTAAAAATCCTAAAAGGAGCATCTATATTAATACAATTAATTCCATTATCTAATCCTAACCATATATTGCTATCTGAATCTTCAAAAATAGATAAGATTGTGTTGTTTCCAAGACCGTTAGACTGATTAAACACTTGTTTAATTTCTCCTTTTGAAGAAATATAAAAAACTCCATTAGATATAGTACCAAATAGTAAGCTATTGTCTTTTAACTGCATTGAACTAAAAATAGAATTATTAGCTAAACTATTATCTAATTGACTTGACCAACTTTGTACATTATCGCTATTTAAACTAAAAACACCGCTTTTTTCTGTAACCACAATTAATTTATACTCTATAAAATAAAGGCCAATTATAGTTTTATCTTTAAAAAAAGAAGAACTACTAATTGTTTTTGGCTCTCCGTTTTCTAGTTTTAATAGTCCTTTACCTCTGTCTTGATAATAAATAGAATTATCAACTTTAAACATGTTTAATACTCCTGAAGCAGAAGTAATTATTTTAAAATCATCTGATAAAGTATTGTAGAGATATATACGATTTAAGGACTGAAACACAACCCAATCATCTAAATAGGTAATTTCCCAGAACTGTTCATCTTCTAATAATTTGTCTTTTATTTTTTGAGAAAGAGATGTATAGACAAGGTCTCCTAAATTGGTTTTAGTCCAGTAACCAAACTCCATATAACAGCCTGTAAAAATTTTGTCATTAACAACTTTTACAGATCTAATGATGGTTTGGTTTGGAGATGGATACAACATCCATTCTGCTCCATTAAACTCTAAAAGTCCTTTAGAGTTAGCTACATATATATGTTTATTTTTATCTTGAGTTATCTCCCAATTTTGATTTTCTGCTTTATATTGTTTGGGTGAATAATACTGAATTGGAGGTAATTCTTGAGCATTTACATTTTGCAAACCAACTATAAAACCTATAAACAACAAGGTTTTTACATATGAAAAAATAAGAAGTCGTTTTATTAAAAGCATGTAGCAATATACAACTTTGTATGGTTAATTTACTTATTTAGCAAAAACTATACAGCGTTGTAAAACTAAGGTTTGTTTTTATAACTTACTTGACAAGTTTCACAAACCAGGGTTTCTTTATTTATTACAATTCCATCAATATTTGTTTCTACAATTTTATTAATAAAATTGTTGTAGGTTTCATCTCTCTTTTGTTTAGTCGTTCCTTTTTTAAGCCTGTAAAACTCTCCTTCCCATTCTTGTTTTCCCCAACAATTTGGGCATATACCTTCTGGAGCAATTCCTGTAGGCTCATTATTTTCCTTCTTCTTAAAGTATTCTGTAATGCTCTTTAGTATATTCATATTCTTTATTTTAATTGCTTAAATAAAACTGTCTTCAAATCTTAAAAAATGACAAGTATAACCGTTTGGTTTTTTTACCAAATAGTCTTGATGCTCTGGTTCAGCCTTCCAAAATGGAGCAAATGGCTCTAAAGTAGTTGCCACTTTTCCGTCCCATTTTTTAGAATCATTTACTATTTTAATCATTTGCTTAGCTTCTGCTTTTTCCTCTTCATTTTGATAAAAAATTGCCGAACGGTAACTAGAACCTATATCATTTCCTTGTCTATCAATTGTTGTTGGGTTATGAATTCTGAAGAAAAAATCTAACAATCCTTTAAACGAAGTTACATTTGGATCGTAAGTGATTTCTATACCTTCAGCATGTCCTGGATGATTCTTGTAGGTTGGATTATCATTTTGTCCTCCTTGATATCCTACTTCAGTATCTATTACTCCTGGTCGCACTCTAAAAAGGTCTTCCATTCCCCAAAAACAACCTCCTGCTATGTATGCTTTTTTATAATTACTCATCTTTATTTTTAATTAATTTTAAATACAATATTATATCTGTCGCTTTAATTTAATAACATTACAAAAACTAGTTTTGCTGGTTAAGAGCTACAAGATAACATTGAACAACCTACCTTATGTCTAGCCCATTCTGGACGTTTTACAAACCATTTTTGATATTCTGGTTGCTCATTATATGGTTTTTTTAACAACTGAAACAATTCATCTATTAGCTGGTATTTACCTTTATTTGCTTCGTCTATAGCTAATTGTGCCATGTAATTACGAAGCACATATTTTGGATTAACAGCATTCATTTTTTGTTTTCGTGTTTCTGGGCTTGACTGTTCTTCTATTAAACGTTTTGCATATTGCTGAAACCAAGCTTCCCATTTTGTTTTTATTTCTCCTGTAACCTCAGACATGACATAAAACGCTTCTTTTACAACATCTATTCCTTTTAATGGTTTATTTGAAGAGAATTGACTTAAACTTCTGAAGAAAATAGTCATATCTGTTTCTGTTAATTGCAAAATCTCTTCTAATCCAAAAATTAATGCTGCATCAGTTTCGGTTTCAGTCATCAAACCTAATTTACTACGCATCATTTCAAGGTACTTTTCATCTGCCTTTTTATGATACCCATTTAACAATGCTTCCAAATCTTTAGACTCTCCTATTAAAGGATAAATAGCGTTGGCTAACTGAAATAAATTCCACAAACCAATGTCTAATTGCGCACCAAAACGATAGCGTTTAAACTGTTTATCTGTAGTATTTGGTGTCCAACCATGATCATAACCTTCTAACCAACCATAAGGTCCATAATCTATTGTAAGCCCTAAAATTGACATGTTATCTGTGTTCATCACACCATGTACAAATCCAACACGTTGCCAATGAATAATCATATCTAAAGTACGATCTAAAACGGTTTTAAAAAATACTAAATACGTTTTTTTTGAAGGTTTACCTAAGTCTTTAAAATGATAATTAATAGTATAATCAACTAGAGTCTTTAACGTTTTATCATCTTGTTTTGCAGCAAAAATTTGATAGCTACCAAAACGCAAAAAAGATTCTGCTAACCTTGAAACAATTGCTCCTTTCTCGTAAGCTGGATTACCATTATACAATACATCTCTTAACACTTCATCTCCAGAAAGTGATAAAGATAATGCACGTGTTGTTGGCACACCTAAATGGTGCATGGCTTCGCTACATAAATACTCGCGTATTGAAGACCTTAAAACTGCCAAACCATCTGCAGTACGAGAATATGGAGTTGCTCCAGCACCTTTAAGTTGTACTGCCCAATTTTTATTATTGTGCTCAACTTCAAACAAATTAATAGCTCTTCCATCTCCTAATTGTCCAGCCCAATTACCAAATTGGTGTCCTCCATAGCACATTGCGTATGGGTTTGTATTTGACAAAACTTGATTACCTGTTAATACATCTACAAACACTTTTGTTTTAGCATCATCCACAGTTAAACCAATATTATCAAGCATTTCTCCAGATACGTGAAGCAATTCTGGTTTAGCTGTTTTTTTTGGTGTTACGTAAGAAAAGCAAGCTTCTTTAACTTGTCTTCTTGTGTTTTCAACAATTGGGTCTGCTGGAAGTTTTATATTTAATTTATCTTGTATATTTAATTTTTTTTGCAAAATATTCTCCTTTTTTATAGTGTCAAAATATAAGTTTAATATACAAATGATTTTTATTAAATATTAAATTTAATTGACGGTTTTTATTCGATTATATTTTTCCAAATAATAGCTTCTAATTTTTATTGTCTTTGTCATGACTCAATTCTTGCATACTTGGTATTAATTTATGCATCCATTTTAAAAGTTCTTCTTTATATGGGTTACGTAACTTTTTACTTCCAATTGTAATTGTAGGAAAATTTAATTTTCCGTTATCGTAGAGACGACGAAGCTCCATTGCATAAGTTTCGTTTGCTTCTACATCTAAAAAATTATATGGCAAACCAATTTTATTTAGTAACAACTGATAATAATGAGTTTTATGACAACCATCTGTTCCGTAGAGCTTTATTTTTGGTACATTTCCTATCATTTTACTTTTTTTATTTTACACTTTTTAAGACTTCTATTGCTGCCTCGACGTTTAAATGAAAATCTGCAAACACTACATTATTATGTTTGTCTATTAAAACAAACCATGGTGTTCCTCCTGTTTGATAGTTTTCCATAAAACTTGAGCGTGATTTACCATCGTCTCCTGCATCATGACCAAATGGAATTTTTAAGTCGTATTTTTTTTGAGTTTCTATCATTTTCTCATAAGTGTTAGACTCATGACCTTCAAAAACAGTTTGTATTGCTATAAATGCTACGTTATCATTACCTTCTAAAGCATTTACCATTTTTTGTAAATTTGGTAAACCAACACTATGACAACCTGGACACCAGCTCTGAAAACAATAAATGACCTTAAACTTGCCTTTAAAGTCTGATAATTTAACCTGATTTGTTTTATTTCCATTTGCATCTACCCAATCTTTAACTTCAAATTCTGGTGCTCTAAATATTTGCTTTTCTATAGTATTTTGTGACATAATTCTTGTTTTTAAATTATTACTATTTTTTCATTTTAAAGTATAGTTATCTATTAAACCGTTTTATAGCTTTTAATTTTTACAGTTGAGGAATAAAAAACACCACAACTTATACTCAAAATATAATTGATTGAATCTAATTGGAGGCTTTACTTAGACTCGTCTTAATCTTGAATTTTCATAGATTCTGAATTGATACAATAACGCAATCCACTTGGTTCTGGACCATCAGGAAACACATGTCCTTGATGTGCATCACAAGTATTACATTGCACCTCAACCCTTACCATACCAAACGCTGTGTCTTTTATGTATTTGATTGCGTTTTCTTTAATTGGCTGAGAAAAACTAGGCCATCCTGTACCTGAATTAAATTTTATAGTCGAGTCAAACAATGGTGTATCACAGCATACACAATTGTATTTACCCTCATCATACCTACTACATAATGCACCACTATGTGGTGCTTCTGTACCTGCTTGACGTGTAATTCTAAATTGTTCTGGTGTTAATATGTCACGCCATTCCGCTTCTGTTTTTTCTACACGTCTGTCTGGTTTTGGGTTTCCTTTTACACTAAAACTAATAACATCTTTCCAAGTTAACATCTTTTTTTTCCTTTCTTTTAATTATTGTGTTAGTCTATTAAACTTAATAATACTTACATCATGATTTATTATCAATAAAAGTTAAATAAACAAACCCGTATTTTACTATTAATAGTATAATATGCATCATAAACTAAAGCGTAGTTTTGACTTGTTTTACTTCCCGATACAGAAGTTAGCAAAAATATTACCCAAAAGATCGTCACTAGTTATTTCTCCAGTAATCTCACCAAAGTAATACAATGCTTGTCTAATATCAATAGCTAATAGGTCTCCAGAAATACCAGTTTCTAATCCGGTTTTTACCCTATCTATTTCTTCAAAAGCTTTTAATAAAGAATCGTAATGTCTAGTATTAGTAATAATTGTTTCGTTATTACGAAGTGCTCCAGTATTAACAAAGCCTATTAATTTTTCTTTAAGCTCTTCTACTCCAACTCCTGTTTTAGCAGATAATAAATGAATATTATCAAATTCAGATTCTAAATTTTTTAATTCTGAATCATTTAGAGTATCTATCTTATTAGCAATTATTATTAATGGTTTAAGCGGAAATTTATTTTTTATTTTTTCAATTTCAATCTTCAAACGTTGACTTTCGGTTTTAAATTCTTCAGCAGAAAACAATAAAACAACTACTTGTGCTTGTTCCATTTTTTCAAACGTCTTCTTTATCCCAATACTTTCAACAACATCTTTAGTTTCTCTAATTCCTGCAGTGTCAATAAATCTAAATCCAATACCATCAATAACCAATTCATCTTCGATGGTATCTCTTGTTGTTCCTGCTATGTCACTTACAATTGCTCTTTCTTCATTTAAAAGTGCATTAAGCAAAGTAGATTTTCCTACATTAGGCTCTCCAACAATTGCAACCGGAATTCCGTTTTTAATAACATTCCCTACAGCAAAACTGTCTATTAACCGTTTTAAAACAAATGAAATACGCTGTACCAAAGTTTTAAACTGACTTCTATCCGCAAACTCTACATCTTCTTCTGCAAAATCAAGTTCAAGTTCTATTAATGATGCAAAATTCATTAACTCTTCACGTAGTTTAGCAATTTCGCTTGAAAAACCACCACGCATTTGTTGCATGGCTATTTGATGAGCTGCTTCATTATCACTAGCTATTAAATCTGCTACTGCTTCAGCTTGACTTAAGTCCAACTTAGCATTTAAAAAAGCACGTAAAGTGAATTCGCCTGGATTTGCCATTCGGCATCCTTGACGCAAAAATAATTGAATAATTTCTTGCTGAATATAAATAGATCCATGACAAGATACTTCCACAACATCTTCTCCTGTATAAGAATTTGGGTTTTTAAAAACCGACACTAAAACCTGATCAATAATACGTTTACCATCAACAATATGGCCTAAATGGATAGTATGCGTTTTTTGATTGCTAAGCGATTTTTGGTTTTTAACCGATTTAAAACTAGCATCTGCAAATGTAATGGCATCTTTACCAGACAGTCTAATAATGGCTACTGCTCCTGCTCCAGAAGCGGTCGCTAATGCTACAATTGTATCGTTATAAATCATGTTGCAAAAATAGACATAAAAAAATCAATTATTATATTTTATATTTGTAAGAAATAATATCATTATGAAATCATATATCTTACTTTTTTTAGTTGCAACATTAAGTTTTTCTTGTAAACAAGAACCAAAAGCTCCAATTGTTTATGGAACAAATATTGGTGATTACGCACCTACTTTTACTGCAAAAACTCCAGAAGGAACAGATTTAGCTTTAGCAGATATAAAAGGAGAAGTTATTATTTTAGATTTTTGGGCTAGTTGGTGTGAACCATGTAGAAGAGAAAACCCAAACGTGGTAAAAATGTACAATAAGTACCATGACAAAGGATTAGAGATTGTTGGTATATCTTTAGACAAAGCAGGTCAAAAACAACGTTGGACAAATGCTATACAAAAAGACAAATTAACTTGGAAACATCTTTCAAATCTTAAAGGTTGGAGTGAGCCTATTGCACAAACTTATGGTGTACGCTCAATTCCTGCAACTTATATACTAGATGGTGAAGGCAAGATAATAGCTAAAAACCTTCGTGGAAAAGCACTAGAAGACAAAATAGCAGAGATTTTAGGTCACTAAATTTTACCTAATTTTTGCATTACAAATAGCACAACAATTGGTATTGCTAATACTAACACCATTGTTAAATCTGTCTCTATTAACATTGGAGCTAAAATTAATGTAGTAACATAACCACCAACTGCACCACCAAAATGTGCATCGTGACCAATATTACCTATTTGTTTTTTCATCCCATAAATAGAGTACAATAAATAACCAATACCAAATAACCAACCTGGAATAATCCCATATATTTTCATAGCTTGAGGCTCAAATAAAATAGCAGAATAAACAATACCCATTACTGCTCCACTTGCTCCAACAGCACTATAATGATAGTTGTCTTTATGAAAAGCTAAGGACAATAAACTACCAGAAATTAAGCTAACCATATAAATAATTACAAAATTAGTTTCTCCAATGTTTCTAATTACAATCCATGCAAAAAAGTAAAGCGTAATCATGTTAAACAACAAATGTTGTGGATTAACATGCAAAAAACCCGATGTAAAAATCCTAAATTGCTGACCTCTTTTGATGCCTCCTATATTAAACTTATACTTCTCAAAAAAAGCATGATCTTGAAACCCTTTATAAGAGATGATTACATTTGCTGCAATAATAATTATTGTTACTAAATTTAAATTACCCATTATCTAGTTTAAGTTTAAATCAAATATAGTATATATTTGCTTTCGCAAAATTAATAAGTATTCATGCAATTATTAGCCTATATTTTAATTTATCCTTTTTTATGGTTGATTTCTATTCTTCCATTTAGGTTATTATATGCGTTTTCTGATGGTTTATACCTATTGATTTATTATGTGATTGGTTACAGAAAAAAGACTGTAAAAGAAAACTTAAATCTTGTATTTCCTGAAAAGTCTGAAGCTGAAATCATTACCCTAAGGAAAAAATTTTATCACCATTTTTGCGACATGATTGTTGAAGCTATAAAATCTTTAACAATAACTGAAGCTCAAATGAAAAAGCGATATACTTTTTCTAACATTGAAGAAATTAAACAACACGAAAACCAAAACCGAAGCGTGGTTTTAATGTGTGCGCATTATGGAAGTTGGGAATGGATTTTTATACTTCAAACTTATGTAAAAAGCAAAGGTTACGCAGTATATAAACAGTTAGGCAACAAGTATTTTGACAAATTAGTAAAACGTATTAGAGCCAAATACAACTCTTACCTAATAACTACTAAAGAAACTTTTGACACCTTACAAACTACCAAAAACAAAGGAGAATTAACAATTAATGGTTTTGTATCTGATCAAAGTCCAAAACCATGGAAAGCACACCATTGGTTAGACTTTATGGGTATACATGTTCCAGCACATACAGGAGCAGAATTATTAGCTAAGCAATTAGACATGTCTGTTGTGTTTTTTGCTGTAAAGCGAATTAAAAGAGGTTACTACGAAACAACATTTACTACTTTAGCTGAAAAACCTAACGATTTTAAAGATTATGAAATCACTGATGCGTTTTTTAAATTAGTAGAACAACAAATACGTGAAGAGCCACAATACTATTTATGGACACACAAACGTTGGAAACATCGTGGTAAAACTGCTGAGGATTTTGCTTAATCTAACTCAAACCAATCACTAACTCTAACTTCTTGAGTTGGAATAAACGTCTTATGGATAAACTCGTTATTGGCTTTATTATATTGATAATCTTTTGCCCAATCTTTATGATTTTTAACTAAAGCCTGAATGCTTTCGCAAATGTAATCAATCTCATTACAAGTAGTTGTTGGATGTATAGACATACGTATCCAACCTGGCTTATGTGTTAATTCTCCTGCAGTAATTTCGCAAGTTAATTGATGTGACAATTCTCTATCTACATTTAGTAAATAATGACCATAAGTACCTGCACAACTACAACCACCACGTGTTTGGATTCCAAATTTATCATTTAAAAGCTTTACACCAAGATTAAAATGTAAATCGTCAATATAAAAAGAAACAACTCCTAAACGATTTTTATGTTTTGGAGCCAAAATATTAACACCTTTAACATCTCCAAGATTAGCAAATATTTGTTGCATTAACTCATGCTCTCTATCCAAAATATTTTTTACTCCCATTTGGTCTTTAAGCTTAATAGCTAAAGCTGCTTTTATCGTTTGTAAAAAACCAGGTGTACCACCATCTTCTCTATCCTCAATATTATCAATATACTTATGTTCTCCCCAAGGGTTAGTCCAACTAACTGTACCTCCTCCAGGACAATCAGGTATCATGTTTTTGTATAATTTTTTATTAAAAACTAATACACCAGAAGTTCCTGGTTCGTCCTAAAAATTTATGAGGAGAAAAGAAGATAGCATCTAAAGCTTCATCTTCGTTTTCTGGATGCATATTAATATCTACATAAGGTGCAGAACATGCAAAATCCACAAAACAAACACCTCCATGTTGATGCATGGTTTTTGCAATTTTATGATATGGTGTTTGGATACCAGTAACATTGCTTCCTCCAATAACAGATGCTATTTTTAAAGGACAATCTTTATGTTTTTCTAAAAGAATTTCTAAATTTTCGAAACTAAATAACCCATCGTCTCCAGCAGGAATAACTTCAACTTTAGCCATAGTTTCTAACCATGATGTATGGTTAGAATGATGCTCCATATGTGTTACAAATACTACTGGACGGACTTCGTCTGGGATTTTAGTAAATTTCCGTAAGTTTTCAGGTACTTTTAATCCCAAAATACGTTGAAACTTATTGACTACACTTGTCATACCATTTCCCGCAACAATTAACACATCGTCTGTATTACTATTAACATGACCTTTTATAATATGTCTTGCTTTATGATATGCATTAGTCATTGCTGTACCAGACACTGTAGTTTCTGTATGTGTATTAGCCACAAATGGTCCAAATTGATTTACTAATTTGTCTTCAATTGGTCTGTACAAACGTCCTGAAGCTGTCCAATCTGTATAGACCATTTTTTTAATCCCATAAGGAGATTCAAACTCTTGATCAATACCAACAATATGTTGTCTATACTGAGAAAAATAACTCTCTAATTCGGATTTTTTAGTTCTTTGTGCTTTTGTTACGTACATAACTAATTGATTTACAAATTAAAATACTAAATATTAGCAATTTGCTTTATTTCTGCAATAATTTTATCTGCTAAAGTATCAGCTTCGTTTTGGCTTTTAGCTTCTGTATATATTCTAATTATTGGCTCTGTATTACTTTTACGTAAGTGTGCCCAACTTTCAGCAAAATCTATTTTAACTCCATCGATAGTTGTTAAATTCTCATTACTATATTTTTCTTCCATTGCATTTAAAATACCATCTACATCCAATGTTGGTGTTAATTGTATTTTCTTTTTACTCATAAAATAGCTTGTATACGTTTTACGCAACTCACTAACACTTATTTTTTTATCAGCCAATAAACTTAAAAACAAAGCAACTCCAACCAATGCGTCACGTCCATAATGAGACTCTGGATAGATTATTCCTCCATTACCTTCTCCTCCAATGACTGCATTATTTTTTTTCATTAATGACACAACATTAACCTCTCCAACTGCAGATGCTTGATACGTTCCACCATGTTTTTCCGTAACGTCACGTAACGCTCTTGTAGAGCTCATATTACTTACTGTATTTCCTGGGTTTTGACTTAAAACCCAATCTGCACAAGCTACCAATGTATATTCTTCTCCAAACATGTCTCCATTTTCATCCATAAATGCTAATCTATCCACATCAGGATCTACAACAATTCCAAAATCTGCATTATGCTTTTTAACTTCGTTAGACAGATCTCCTAAATGCTCTTTAAGTGGTTCTGGGTTATGTGGAAAATGACCTGTTGGGTCACAATATAATTTTACAGCTTCAACACCTAAACGCTCTAATAATAATGGGATAGCAATTCCACCAGTGCTATTTACTCCATCTACTACAACTTTAAAATTAGCAGCTTCAATTGCTTTGGTATTAACATACTCTAATTCTAAAACTTCATCAATGTGTATGTCTATATAAGCATCGTTTTTAGTGATTTTTCCTAAATCATCAACTTCTGCAAAGGTCATAGCATCAGATTCTGCTATTTCTAATATTTTTTGTCCTTCTGCTCCATCCAAAAATTCACCTTTTGCGTTAAGCAATTTTAAAGCATTCCATTGTTTTGGATTATGACTTGCTGTCAATATTATTCCTCCATCCGCATGTTCCATTGGCACAGCAATCTCTACCGTTGGTGTAGTAGACAACCCTAAATCTACGACATGAATACCAAGTCCTACTAAAGTATTCATTACTAAATTTTGGATCATATCTCCAGATAATCTTGCATCACGTCCAACTACAACTTTATAATCTTGTTTATTACGTTGTTGCTTTAACCATGTACCATAAGCAGATGCAAATTTTACTGCGTCAATTGGTGTTAAATTATTACCAACAGTTCCTCCTATGGTTCCTCTAATTCCTGATATAGATTTTATAAGTGTCATATATTAATTTTAAAATTGAGTTACAAATATAGCATTTCAGAAGCGTAATAATCAATTCATTTATTTGTAAATTCGAAGAATGAATTTTCTTGCACACATATATCTTTCTGGAAACAATAAAAATATAACTATTGGTAATTTTATTGCTGATGGTATTAAAGGTAATAAATACGACCATTTTGAAAAAGACATCCAAACTGGAATTTTATTACACCTTCAAATAGACACTTTTACAGATGCTCATCCCATTTTTAGAAAAAGCACCAAACGGTTACACGAAAATTACGGACATTATTCTGGTATAATTGTCGATATTTTATACGATCACTATTTAGCAAGAAATTGGTCAAAATATTCAGACATACCTTTAGCAGATTATATAGATAATTTTTACGATACTTTAGAGGACAATTTTGAAATACTACCATATCGTATTCAAAAAATGATGCCACATATGCTTGCAGACAACTGGTTGCTTAGTTATGCATCTATTGAAGGCATAGCAAAGGTTTTAGAAGGTATGAATAGACGCACAAAAAATCGTTCTAAAATGAATTTAGCTGTCAATGAATTAGAAGAATTTTATAAAGAATTTGAAAATGAATTTACCAGTTTTTTTGACGAACTCATTGCGTTTTCAAAAGAAACATTAGCCACATTACAAGCTAAATAAAATGAAAAAACTATTGTTAATATTTTTTATATCGTTTTCTTTTTTTAGTTGTAAAACAGAAAAAAAACATGGATTAATTGCTGAAAAAGCAATGGTTGTTTCTGCTAAAAAAGAAGCTTCAAAAATTGGATCAGATATTTTAAAACAAGGCGGAAATGTATTTGACGCAATGATTGCTACAGATTTAGCTTTAGCAGTTTGTTATCCTTATGCTGGAAATATAGGAGGTGGAGGTTTTATGGTTTATCGTTTAAAAGATGGTAATATTGGTGCATTAGATTACAGAGAAAAAGCACCAAAACTAGCCACTAAAGACATGTATTTAGACAGCCTAGGTAATGTTATACCTGACTTAAGCACAAAAGGTGGCTTAGCAGTAGGTGTTCCAGGTACCATTGCTGGCTTATTTGAAGTCCACAAAAAATTTGGAAGCTTACCTATTGAAACTATTATGCAACCTGTAATAGATTTAGCAAATCGTGGTTATGTAGTAACCCAAAAAGACCAAGCTGTTTTAGACGAAAAACGTCAGGTTTTTTTAGAAGTGAATAAAAACCCAATACTATTTACTAAACAGTGGAAAGCATATGATACTATAAAGCAAACAAACCTAGCTAAAACACTAAAAACTATTATGAAACATGGTCATGATGGTTTTTATAAAGGAGAAATTGCAAAAAAACTAGCAAACTTTATACAAAAAAATGGAGGCATAATTACAGAAGATGACTTAGCCAATTACCAAGCAAAATGGCGTAAACCTATAACTTTTAAATATGATGATTTAAACATTATATCCATGTCTCCTCCATCAAGTGGTGGAATTTGTTTAGCACAAATTATGAAACAAATTGAACCTTTTAACTTAGACAAACTAGGACATAACTCTATAAAAAGCATTCAAGTAATCACAGAAGCAGAACGTCGTGCTTATGCAGACAGAAGCTATTATTTAGGAGATCCAGATTTTGTTACTATTCCACAAAACAATTTAATTAGTGATGACTATTTAAAAAACAGAATGTCTGATTTTTCTTTTGAAAAAGCGACACCATCAACTAATGTTTCTCATGGAAAAGTAGACATTATTGAAAGTAACGAAACCACACACTACTCCATAGTAGATCAATTTGGTAATGCAATTGCTGTAACTACTACTTTAAATTCTGGTTATGGATCTAAATTGTACTCGGAAGAATTAGGTTTCTTTTTTAATAACGAAATGGATGACTTTTCAAGTAAACCTGGTGTTCCAAATGTATATGGATTAATTGGTGCAGAAGCAAATTCTATTGTACCAGAAAAACGCATGCTAAGCTCGATGACACCAACTATAGTAGAAAAAAATAATGAATTATATATGACTTTAGGTACTCCTGGAGGTTCGACTATTATCACTTCTGTTTTACAGACTATTTTAAATGTGCATGAATATAAAATGACTATGCAAGAAGCGGTTAATGCGCCACGATTTCATCATCAATGGTTACCAGATCAAATTAGGATGGAACCCAATTCGTTTTCAATAGATTTAATAAACCAATTAGAAGCAAAAGGCTATCCAACAAATATTGAAAATGCTGATGTTATCGGAAAAGTAGATGGGATTTTAATTCTTGAAAATGGTCAACTAGAAGGAGGAGCTGATAAACGTGGAGATGACACTGCAATTGGTTTTTAAATCAAACAATTAACTACTAATTTATTCGTTTAATTAATATAAATTATAAAATGAAACCAAAAAAAATATTAAAAATTATAGCTGGTGTGATTATCTTTTTCACTTTACCAAGTCTATTATTTTTTGGTTTTGTTTACTTTAAATATAACGAAGACTTACCAATAGGAAACTCAACAGAACAAGCTGATGTTTTAGCACACAAAATGTTATCTGCACTAAATGTTGAGGCTTATAATAATACAAATTATATAGAATGGACTTTTAAAAGAAAGCATCATTATAAATGGAATAAAAAAGACAATACTTGCGAAGTTAATTGGAAAGAATACAAAGTAGATTTAAATCTTAATAATCCATCCAAAAGTATTGTTTACATACATAATTTTAGAATTGACAATGACAAAAGCGAAGAGCTTATTAAAAAAGCAACAAACTATTTTAATAACGATTCCTTTTGGTTAGTAGCTCCTTACAAAGTGTTTGACAAAGGTGTTAAACGAAGCATTGTCAAACGTAATAATAAAGACGCTTTATTGGTTACTTACACAACAGGAGGCACTACTCCAGGAGATTCTTACTTGTGGTTTTTGGACGATAATTACAAACCTATAAAATTTAAAATGTGGGTAGATATTTTACCTATAGGTGGACTGGAAGCGTCTTGGTCTGATTGGAAAACCACAACAAGTGGTGCACAATTACCAATCCATCACAAATTATTATTTATGGGTTTAAATATGGGAGATGTTAAAGGAACAAAGTAAATTAATTACTTACTCTTCTGCCCAACAAATTGCTGATCTTTCAACTTAAACATAACATTAAAAGTGGTTAAACTTCCATAAATACGTGTAATATATTGTTGTAAATCTATCTTTTCTTGCGCTTCTAAATTACTAGAATTTATTTTTTGTTCCATGACTCTTAAACGATCACGAACCATCGTTATCTTATGAAAAAAATCTTCGATTTTAATCACTTTACTTTTTAGGTTATCATCTTCAGGTTTTAACTCTAAAGTACCACCTTTCCATTTATCACCAATTGGCACAATTTCCGAAACATCACTATACTTTTTTAAGATTTGCACCAAGCTACTTTCTATATCAAAAAAGCTAACCGTATCAACATCATTATCTGCTGCTTCAATGGTTTCAAAATCATCATCTAAAGGGATGGTTTCTAATCCGTTTTCAATAAAGGTCACCCAATACTGCTGGCTATCTACATTAGTAACCACTCCTTTCCCGTATTCTGGGTGATTTATCCTTGATCCAATTCCTAGTAATTTCATATGCTGTCATTCCTACGAAAGCAGGAATCTATTTTTATTGTTAAACATTTCTAATTGAAGTAGACCTTCATTTCAAATTTAAATAAAATAATAAAACACTTAGTATTTTTTTTATAAGATTACTGCTTTCGCAGAAATAACAATACCTTAAGAAATTGATAACTAATTCTACTTCAAAAAGAACTACAAAATGCGTATCTTCGCAACTTTGTCTCTTTCAGGACAATTGTTTAAAAATGCTATGACTAATTACGAAGAAAACATAGAGGTTAAAGGTGCTAGAGCACATAACCTTAAAAATATTGATGTTACTATTCCAAGAGAAAAACTTGTGGTTATTACTGGTTTATCTGGTAGTGGAAAATCGTCTTTAGCTTTTGATACTATTTATGCAGAAGGGCAACGTCGTTATATCGAAACGTTTTCTGCTTACGCAAGGCAATTTTTAGGAGGATTAGAGCGTCCAGATGTAGATAAAATTGATGGCTTATCTCCTGTTATTGCTATCGAGCAAAAAACAACTAGTAAATCACCACGATCTACAGTTGGTACTATTACAGAAATTTATGACTTTTTACGCTTATTATATGCTAGAGCAAGTGATGCTTACAGCTATAATACTGGCGAAAAAATGGTGAGTTATAGTGATGAGCAAATCAAACAATTAATTACTAAAAGTTATAAAGGAAAACGCATTAATGTGTTGGCTCCTGTAGTACGTTCTAGAAAAGGACATTATCGAGAATTGTTTGAGCAAATTGCAAAACAAGGCTTTGTAAAAGTACGAACAGATGGAGAAATTAAAGATTTAGTTAAAGGAATGAAACTGGATCGTTATAAAAACCATGATATAGAAATTGTTATTGATCGATTAAAAATTGATGATACTATTGATAATGATAAAAGATTAACAGAAACCATAAACACAGCAATGTATCATGGTGATGATGTAATAATGGTTATTGATCAAGACACACAAGAAGCACGCTATTTTAGTCGTAGTTTAATGTGCCCAAGTTCTGGAATCTCTTACCCAAATCCAGAGCCAAATAATTTTTCTTTTAACTCGCCAAAAGGTGCTTGTAATAATTGTAATGGAATTGGAACACTCTATCAGGTTAACGAAAACAAGATTATTCCAGACGACACTCTATCTATTAAATCTGGTGCATTAGCACCACATGGACCAGAAAAAAAGAGTTGGATTTTTAAACAGTTTGAAACCATTGCAGAACGTTATAAATTTAAACTTAGCGATTCTTATAAATCCATTCCAAAAGAAGCCAAACAAATTATAATGTATGGTGGAAACGAAAAATTTAAAGTAGAAAGTAAAACTTTAGGCATTACTAGAGACTACAAAATAGATTTTGAAGGTGTTGCAAATTTTATAGAAAACCAATATAAAAACGCAGATTCCACTTCTTTAAAACGTTGGGCTAAAGATTATATGGACAAGGTTAACTGTCCAGTTTGCGACGGTTCTAGACTTAGAAAAGAGTCTTTAAACTTTAAAGTAAATGGTAAAAATATAGCCGAATTAGCGAATCAAGATATTAGTGATTTAGCAAAATGGTTTAAAGATGCACCAAAGGAATTATCTAAAAAACAATTACAAATTGCTGAAGAAATTATAAAGGAAATTAATACAAGACTTCAATTTTTATTGGATGTAGGATTGGATTATTTATCATTAAATCGAAGCTCTAAATCTTTATCTGGTGGAGAAGCGCAACGTATAAGGTTAGCCACTCAAATTGGATCGCAATTAGTAGGTGTACTATATATTTTAGACGAACCAAGTATTGGATTACACCAACGTGATAATGAAAAACTAATAAATAGTTTAGTCTCATTACGTGACATTGGCAATTCTGTAATTGTAGTTGAGCATGATAAAGATATGATAGAACGTGCAGATCACGTTATAGATATTGGACCATTTGCAGGTAAACATGGAGGAGAAATCATTAGTCAAGGTACACCTAAACAATTACTAAAAGAAAAAACCTTAACTGCTGAGTACCTTAACGGAAAAAGAACCATTGAAATCCCTAAAAAACGTCGCCCTGGAAATGGTAAATTTTTAGAAATTAAAGGTTGTACTGGTAATAATTTAAAAAACGTATCAGTAAAATTCCCATTAGGAAAAATGATTGGTGTAACTGGTGTTTCTGGTAGTGGTAAATCAACTTTAATAAACGAAACCCTCTACCCTATTTTAAACGCACATTATTTTAATGGTGTCAAAAAACCAATGCCTTACAAAAGCATAAAAGGTTTAGAGCATATAGATAAAGTTATAGATATCAACCAATCACCTATTGGTCGTACACCAAGAAGTAATCCTGCAACATACACTAAAACTTTTGACGAAATTAGAAGCCTTTTTGCTAAAATACCAGAAGCCATGATACGTGGTTACAAACCTGGTCGTTTTAGTTTTAATGTTACTGGTGGACGTTGCGAAACCTGTAAAGGTGGTGGATTACGTGTTATTGAAATGAATTTTTTACCTGATGTTTATGTTGAATGTGAAACCTGCCAAGGAAAACGTTTTAACAGAGAAACTTTAGAAATTAGATATAAAGGAAAAAGTATTAGTGATGTATTAAACATGACTATTAATGATGCTGTACCGTTTTTTGAAAATATCCCAAAAATCTATAGAAAATTAAAAACTATTCAAGATGTTGGTTTAGGTTATATCACTTTAGGGCAGCAAAGCACTACGCTTTCTGGTGGAGAAGCACAACGTATAAAATTAGCAACAGAGTTAAGTAAACGTGATACTGGAAATACGTTTTATATTTTAGACGAGCCAACCACTGGACTACATTTTGAAGACATTAGGGTTTTAATGATAGTTTTAAATACATTAGCAAACAAAGGAAATACGGTTTTAATTATTGAACATAATTTAGATGTTATTAAAACTGTAGATCATATCATTGATGTTGGTTATGAAGGCGGAAAAGGTGGTGGTCAAATAGTAGTAGAAGGCATACCAGAACAAGTTGCAAAACATAAAAAGAGTTACACAGCTAAATTTTTAAAGAAAGAATTAGCTCAGTAATATCAGATAAAAACAAATAAACGAATTAACAAAAAACAAATAAACGAGAGATATATGAGAAAAGAACAACATCCAAAAGGTTGGAACGAGAAAAAAACTAACGATTCTTGGGCGATTTTTAAAATCATGGGAGAATTTGTTAATGGATTTGAAAAAATGAGTGCTATTGGACCTTCTGTATCTATTTTTGGCTCTGCACGTACAAAACCAGACCATAAATATTACAAACTTGCTGTAGAAGTTGCAGAAAAAATAGTAGAATCTGGTTATGGTGTTATTACTGGTGGTGGACCAGGTATTATGGAAGCAGGTAATAAAGGTGCACATTTAGCAGGCGGAACATCTGTTGGATTAAATATTGATTTACCTTTTGAACAACACGACAATCCCTATATAGATTCTGATAAAAGTTTAGATTTTGATTACTTTTTTGTTAGAAAAGTAATGTTTGTAAAGTATTCTCAAGGATTTGTAGTGATGCCTGGAGGTTTTGGGACATTAGACGAGCTGTTTGAAGCTATCACATTAATACAAACCAATAAGATTGAAAAGTTTCCAATAATATTAGTTGGAACAGAGTTTTGGTCTGGACTAATGGATTGGGTAAAAGCGACTTTATTAGATAAATTTTCAAATATAAGTGCTAAAGATTTAGATTTAATCCACTTAGTTGATACTTCAGAAGAAGTTGTAGAAATCTTAGATGGATTCTATAAAGATTATGGTTTAAGTCCAAACTTCTAAAAATATAACATGAAAAAAAAGGTTCTTTTTTTTACATTACTACTTAGTTTTTCTGGTGTCTTTGCACAAGACACCTTTAAAACTATGTTCTATAATTTATTAAATTTTCCGCTACAAGAACCAGCAAGCACAAGATTAAATGAGTTAGAAGTTATCTTATCAGATTACCAACCAGACTTGTTTATGGTTTGCGAGCTTAACAATAGTTCTGGAGCAAATACCATTTTAAGCATGATGCAACAAAGCATCAATGCTAACTATCAAATGGCTAATTTTGTTTTAAACACAAGTGATAACAACCTTGGTAATCAAAACGATTTACAACATTTAATCTATTATGATAGCACCAAGTTTAGCTTAGAGTCTCAGACAGAAGTCACTACAATCTACAGAGATTTTAATCATTATACATTAAAATTAAACACAGTAAATCAAGATACCAATCCAATTATACTTAATGTAATAGTATGCCATCTTAAAGCGTCAAGTGGTACAACAAACCAACAATTACGCTTACAAATGGCACAGGATTTGACAACCTATTTAAACGGTTTTTCAAATACGGATTACTTTTTATTAGCTGGAGATTTTAATGTGTACACCAACTCAGAGCCTGCTTTTCAAGAGTTTATAAATACTTCTAACAACATTACTTTTATAGATCCAGCAAATAGAATGGGTAGTTGGCATAATAATTCTAATTATGTAGATGTGTTTACACAATCTACCAGAACTGCTACTGGACTAGGTGGTACAACTGGTGGTTTTGACGATAGATTTGACTTTTTAATGACAAGCACTTCATTAAGCAATAATACAGAGCTACAATTTGTACCAAATAGCTATCAAGTCTATGGTAATAATAACAATGTAAACTGTTGGAATAGTGCAATTAATAGTACAGATTGTTCTGGTGCTTTGTTTTCAGAATCTATCAGAGAATCTTTACACAATTTTAGCGATCATCTTCCCGTTACATTAAATATAGAAACCAATCAAAATTTTTTAAGCATACCAGAAGTTTCAATAGCTCAGCCAAATTTTGAGATTATTGGAACAAATATGGTTACCAATACAATAGAAATAAAAATAAACAACCAACCAACTTTTACAACCAACTTAAACATTTACAACACATTAGGCCAGATTATTAAAACCGTTCCTATAAATTACGAAACTATTAACATAGATACTTCGTATTTATCTGAAGGTATTTATTACATTTCACTTACTGATGTTAACGTTCAACCCTTAAAGTTTGTAAAAGTCAATTGAAATTAAAGAGCTCTATTTTAATATGCTATTTATTTTTTAGTATTTCGGCTTTAAGCCAAAATACTATAGATATTGATGCTGTATTTAAAACAGAAAATCATACTATCAATATAAAACAAACAATAAAGTATCAAAATAGATCTAGTAAGACTTTAGACACTATTTATATAAATGATTGGAGTCATAGTTATTCTTCAAAAACAACACCTTTAGCTGAGCGTTTTGCGGACGAATTTAAAACCACATTTCATTTTGCAAAAAATGAAGATAGAGGTTTTACTGCTGTAACTAGTATTAAACAATCCAATCAAAATGTGTTTTTCGAACGCTTGAAAGCGCATCCAGATGTTATAAAAATAGCACTTAAAACACCTCTTAAACCTAATGAGTATTATGATTTAGCAATGACCTACATTGTGCAAATCCCTAATAATAAATTTACACGTTATGGTGTAACAGGTGATGGAGAATATAACTTACGTTTTTGGTACATGACACCTGCTGTTTTTGATGGCTCATGGCATTACTATAGCAATAAAGATTTAGAAGATTTATTTGTAGAGCCTGCAAATATCAACTTAAACCTAACTTATCCTAATAATTTTACTGCACTATCAGAATTAGATATAGTTGAAAGTACTACTGAAACAAAAAATACAGTAACAACTTTTACAGGAGAAAACAGAATAAACACCAAACTGTCTTTAGTTAAAAAAGACGATTACAATACTGTTGAAACAGATTTTTTCAGCATTCAATCCAACATAGATACCGAAAGTTTAGAGCCTACAAAAATTGCAATTTCATCAGATAGAGTTGCACAATTTATTACAGATAACTTAGGCGATTATCCACACAAAAAAGTACTATTAACTTGGATTGACTATAGAAAAGACCCTATTTACGGTCTTAATTTATTACCAGATTTTATTAGACCTTTTGAGGACACATTTCAATATGAATTAAAACTACTTAAAACAACCTTAAAAGTATATTTAGAAAACACATTATTAATAAATCCACGTGAAGAGCAATGGTTATTAGATGGTATACATATTTATTATTTAATGAAATATGTAGACACCTTCTACCCTAACCAGAAAATATTAGGAAAATTATCTAATGTTTGGGGAGTTAGAGCTTTTCATGCTGCAGATTTAAATTTTAACGATCAATATCCTTTTTTATACATGCATATGGCACGTACAAATATTGATCAACCTTTGGAAATGCCAAAAGATTCGTTATTAAAATTCAACAAAAATATTTCTAATAAATATAAAGCAGCAATTGGTCTAAACTACCTAAATGATTTTGTTGGAGACTCTATAGTAGACAAAGCTTTAAGCGATTTTGTTAAACAATCAAAACTTGTAAGATCTACTCCAAAAGATTTTGAGGCTTTATTAAAATCTAAAACTAATAAAGACATTAATTGGTTTTTTAATGACTACCTAAATACTAGTAAAAAAATTGATTTTAAAATTAAAAAGATTAAAAAATCAGAAGATTCCTTAAGTATTACACTTAAAAATTTAAGAGGCTCTAACATGCCTATTTCTTTATTTACATTGGAAAATGACAGCATCACATCTAAACAATGGATTAAAGGTTTTAAAGGCACTAAAACAATAACAATTGCTAATAAAGAAGTTGATAAATTAGCTTTGAATTACGATTACGTTGTACCAGAATTAAATCAACGTAATAATTATAAAAAACTTAATGGTTTTTTCTTAACTAATAAACCATTACAGTTTAGGTTATTTAAAGACGTTGAAGATCCAAATTATAATCAGGTGTTTTTCATGCCAGAATTTACCTATAATTTTTATGATGGTGTATCTACTGGTTTAAAACTATACAACAAAACCCTATTAAGTAAGCAGTTCTTATATAAATTCAGTCCTAAATTTGGTTTTAAAAGCAAGCAAATAGTTGGTAGTGCTTCATTAATATACAACGCTAGGCCAGAAAACTCTAATAATTACAGAACACGTTATGGATTGTCTGGAAACTATTTTAATTATGCACCAAATTTATCCTATACTTCATTTACTCCTTTTATAGATTTTAATTTTAGAAATCATAAAGATCTTAGAGATAACAAACGTAAATACCTATCTTTTAGATATGTCAATATTAATAGAGAAGTAGATCCAACTGGAGAATTTGAAACTGATGGAGAACCAAAATATTCTGTCTTTAATGCAAAATTTGGTATTGTAGACAATAATTTAAAAGAACATGCTGCATTATTTACAGATTTACAATTAGCAAAAAACTTTGGAAAAATATCTGCAACATTAGATTTTAGAAACCTAAACGAAAACAATAAGCAATTTAATCTACGAGTGTTTTCAGGTATATTCTTATATAATGACACCTATCAAGATTCTGACTTTTTCAGTTTTGCATTAGACAGACCAACAGATTATTTGTTTGACTATGACTATATAGGACGTAGTGAAGAAACAGGTGTTTTAAGCCAGCAAATAATTATTGCAGAAGGTGGTTTTAAATCTAAATTAAAACAACCCTTTGCTAATCAATGGATGACAACAGTAAATACTAGTGCAACATTGTGGAGATATATTATGTTGTATGGTGATGCTGGAATAATTAAAAATCAAAACTTTAGCCCAGAGTTTGTATATGACACAGGATTAAGATTAAATCTAGTTGAAGACTATTTTGAGCTTTACTTTCCGTTATACTCCAATTTAGGTTGGGAAATAGGACAGCCAAATTACGACCAAAAAATCAGGTTTATTGTAACCCTTTCTCCTAAAACTTTATTAGGCTTGTTTACAAGGCGTTGGTATTAATAAATTCTTAACAAAAAATCAATTTTGTTCAATAATTTATTAATTTCTAACTAAAAACAATGTTTTATTAAGATTACAGTAATTTTTTAAGATTTTTTAGCCTTGTAGAATTGACATTTTATAACTAAATTTGTCTTCTCAATTCCTTAAATATGCAAACAAAATCTAACACTAAAAAAGACTTGTCTTTTGATGACTTTAAAAACGAAGTACTTAACGATTATAACATAGCTGTTACTAGTCGTGAGTGTAGTTTGTTAGGACGTCGAGAAGTGTTAACTGGTAAAGCTAAATTTGGAATTTTTGGTGATGGTAAAGAAGTCCCACAATTAGCTATGGCTAAAGCTTTTAATAATGGTGATTTTAGATCTGGTTATTACAGAGATCAAACTTTTATGATGGCTATTGGAGAGTTAACCATTCAACAATTTTTTTCTGGATTATATGCTAATACAGATTTGGATCAAGAGCCAATGTCTGCTGGACGACAAATGGGTGGACATTTTGCAACACACAGTTTGGATGCAGATGGAAACTGGAAAAACTTAACCAAACAAAAAAACTCAAGTGCAGACATCTCTCCTACTGCAGGACAAATGCCTAGACTTTTAGGTTTAGCTCAAGCATCAAAAATTTACAGAAACGTTAAAGGTATCGATACCACAAATTTTTCTGTTAATGGTAATGAAATTGCTTGGGGAACTATTGGAAACGCTAGTACAAGTGAAGGTTTGTTTTTTGAAACCATTAATGCTGCAGGTGTATTACAAGTACCAATGATAATAAGTGTTTGGGATGATGAATACGGAATATCTGTACATGCAAAACACCAAACTACAAAAGAAAATATTTCTGAAATCCTTAAAGGGTTTCAACGTGATAAAAACAATAATGGATACGAGATTTTACGTGTCAAAGGTTGGGATTATGCCAATTTAATTGCAACGTATGAAGAAGCTTCTAAAATTGCAAGAGAAGAGCATGTTCCTGTTTTAATTCATGTTAACGAATTAACACAACCTCAAGGACACTCGACTTCAGGATCGCATGAGCGTTATAAAGATAGAGACCGTTTAAATTGGGAAGCAGAAAATGATTGTAACCTTAAAATGCGTCATTGGATTATTGATAATAACATTGCTACAGATGAAGAGTTACAAGTCATTGAAAAAAACATAAAAAAGCAAGTAAGAGATGCTAAAAAAGCAGCTTGGTCAAGCTATTTAAAACCTATGTTGTCTGAAAAAGAAGAACTACTTTTTTTATTAAAAAATGTAGCAAAATCTAGCTCTAACAAAGTGTTTATTGAAAAATTAGCTAATGACTTTGAAGCTATTACTGAGCCACATAGAAAAGATTCAGTTTCTACAGCAAGAAAAGTGTTACGCTATTTAATTGCTGAAAATTCAACAGAAAAACAACAATTATTAGATTGGATTGACGCATTTTTTGCAAAAGTACAACCTTTATATAGTTCGGATTTATATAATGATAGAAGTACTGCTGCTATTCATATAAAAGAAGTAAAACCAACATACGACACTAGTAAAGATCCTGTAGATGGACGTGTTGTTTTAAGAGAAAATTTTGATTATATCTTTAGTAATCACCCAGAAACATTAGTTTTTGGTGAAGATGCAGGTGCAATTGGTGATGTTAATCAAGGATTGGAAGGCTTACAAGAAAAATATGGCGATTTACGTGTTGCAGATGCAGGAATTAGAGAAGCCACAATATTAGGTCAAGGAATTGGTATGGCAATGCGAGGATTACGTCCAATTGCAGAGATCCAATACTTAGACTATATCTTATACGCATTACAAATTATAAGTGATGATTTAGCAACCTTACGTTACAGAACAAAAGGACGTCAAAAAGCACCACTTATAATCCGTACACGTGGACATAGGTTAGAAGGTATTTGGCATTCTGGATCACAAATGGGTGGCGTTTTAAACTTAGTAAGAGGTATCCATGTTTTAGTACCAAGAAACATGACTAAAGCTGCAGGTTTTTACAACACATTATTAGAAAGTGATGAGCCTGCTTTAATTATAGAATGTCTAAATGGTTACCGATTAAAAGAACCATTACCATCTAATATTGGACAGTTTAAAACACCAATTGGTGTTGTAGAAACTGTTAAAGAAGGTACAGATATTACATTAGTATCCTATGGTTCTACGTTAAGAATTGTACAACAAGCTGCTAAAGAGTTAGCAGAGGTTGGTATTGATGCAGAAATTATAGATGTGCAATCCTTATTACCTTTTGATTTAAATCATGACATTGCAAAAAGTGTTGCAAAAACAAATCGTTTAATGGTTATTGATGAAGATGTTCCTGGAGGTGCTTCTGCATATATTTTAGATCAAATATTAAACACACAAAATGCGTTTCAATATTTAGATAGTCAACCAAAAACATTAGCTGCAAAACCACATAGACCAGCTTATGGAACAGATGGAGATTACTTTTCAAAACCATCTACAGAAGATGTTTTTGAAGCCATTTACGCTGTAATGCATGAGGCTAATCCAAATGATTTTCCAAAGCTTAGATAAAAACAAAACATTTTTAATAATATAAAGCACTTAGTAATAAGTGCTTTTTTTATACCTTTAAATTTAATTTTCAGAATTTGAAACGCTTTTTGTTCATATCAAAATTACTATATATCTTATTCTTTTTATTTAGCTTATCTATACAAGCTCAAAGAGAGTCTAGTAATTGGTACTTTGGAGATTTTGCAGGTGTAAGTTTTAATACAGGAAATCCAGTTGCTTTAATCGATGGTGCTTTAATGACTAAAGAAGGTTGTGCTACTATTTCTGACCCAAATGGTAATTTATTATTTTATACAGATGGAAAAACTGTTTGGGATAAAACCCATAATATTATGCCAAACGGAACTGATTTAATGGGAGACAGTTCTAGTACTGAATCAGCTATCATCATTCCAAAACCAGGAACAACCTCTTCCTATTATATTTTTACGACTGATAAACCAAGTTATTTTTTATCTCAAAATGACCCAATTGATGGGCTTAATTACTCAGAGGTTAATTTGCAATTAAATAATGGATTAGGAGATGTTGTTACAAATAATAAAAATATACACTTAATAACTTACGATGCCAATAATGCTGTACAAAATGAATATAAAAATTCTGAAAAACTTACAGCTGTAACACATAGTAATGGAAGTGATATTTGGGTAATTACACAATTTATGAATAAATTTTTCGCCTTTAAAGTTACTGCAACTGGCGTAATTGAAACACCAGTAGTTTCTACAGTTACGCAAAGTGTTTTTCCTAGAATTAACGAAGCAGGATCAAACATTACAGCTATTGGCTATTTAAAAGTATCTCCAGATGGAAAACAAATTGCAATTGCACATAGTTCTACTTCATTAGGAAGTCCAACTACTGGATTACGAAAATCTGGTCGCGTTTTATTATACGATTTCAATAACTTTACTGGTTCTGTTAGTAATGAGCAATTACTTTTAGACAACTCGTATCCTTATGGTGTCGAGTTTTCTCCAAATTCAAAATTACTTTATGTCACAGCTACTCAATTTAGTATAGACGACTTATTTGTGGATAGTAGCTTAATACAATATAATACCGAAAGTCAAAATATTCCAGCTTCACAAACCGTTATTAATACTTCTCAAAATGTAGCTGGAGCCTTACAATTGGCTATTGATGGAAAAATTTATAGAGCTGGATATGTTTTATTTGGTGATGGCACACATCTTTCCGTTATTAATAATCCTAATAATCTAGGTTTAAGTTGTAATTATTTACACAACTCCTTTTTCTTGCAAAACAAAACAGCACAAATTGGCTTGCCACCTTTTATTCAATCTATTTTTAAATTTTCATTTAATTATGAAGACACATGCTTAAACGATAATACACATTTTTACATTACATCTGATGACCCTCATGATAGCGTTTTATGGGATTTTGGTGATGGCACAACTTCTACAATAGCAGAGCCTTATCATACTTATACGCAACCAGGAACTTATATTGTTAGTTTAATAATGTCCATTAATGGTATTGATTACGATCCATTAATAAAACAAATTTTGATCTCAGAGCCTCCTCAAGTTATCCAAAACACTTATGATTTGATCGAATGTGACTCCTTTGATGCAAACGCAACAGATGGAATTACTACATTTAATTTACATGATGCTGATAATGCTTTAGTTATGAATACATCAGAGAATTTTCAAGTATTTTACTATCACTCTTTAGTTGAAGCTGAAAATGATATATATAACAACTCCTCTATTACACCAATTTACACTAATCAATATAATCAAGAAACACTAATAGCAAAAGTAACCAAGCCTAATACAAACTGTTATAATATTGCTCATGTTAGATTAAACACAACACAATCTGTGGATGTTGGAATCTATCAATTAGAGACGTGTGATAGTGATAATAATGGAGAAACAACTTTTAACTTAAATAGTGTTAGAAATGATATTATTAATAGCCTATCGCTAAGCGGAACTACTACAGTCAATTTTTATCTTACAGAACAAAATGCCGCTAATAATTTAAACAATTTACCAGATAACTACACTTCAGGAAACTCTATGCTTTTTATAGCTGTTACAAACAACAACGTATGCTTTGGGTTTGGACAATTAGAGCTTATTGTAGATAGTTTTCCTGTTGTGGAGAATCAATATTTAGAGATATGCCAAGTAGACTTTCCAATAACTTTAGACTCAGGATTAAGCTCAGGAATCGTATCAAATTATAATTATTTATGGAGTACTAATCAAAACACAAATAACATTCAGATTAACACAGAAGGGACTTATAGTGTTACTATTACAGACCCCATTTTAAATTGCAGCAAAACTATTGATGTAGTAGTTAGCCAAGTTCCATTACCAGAAATAGAATCCATTACTGTCTCTAATTATTCAGCAACTATTGTATTAACAAGTACACTTGGTAACTTTGAGTTTGCTATTGATAATGATTTTGGAAGCTTCCAAACTTCAAATATATTTTATAACCTAACACCTGGTGATCACACCATTTACATTAGAGACCTCAACCATTGTCAGCAAATATCTAGAACAATTAAAGTCCTTGGTTTTCCAAAATATTTTACACCAAATAACGATATGCAAAACGATTTTTGGAATGTTTTAGGTTTAGACCAACAAACCTACCCAAATCTTGAAGTTTTTATTTATGATAGATATGGAAAATTATTAACCTCCTTTAATCCAATAAGAACATTAGGTTGGGATGGAACTTATAATACTCTATTATTACCTCAAAATGACTATTGGTATACTTTACAATTACCAGATAATACAGTATATAGTGGACATTTTACATTAAAATTATAATGAAAGAAAAAGAAAACAATTTAACTACTAGAGATTGGTTAGCAATCGAGCGAACTAAACTTGCTAACGAACGTACTTTTTTGGCCTATTTTAGGACGTTTTTAGTGATTTTAGGAACAGGAATAACCATTATAAAGCTAGATCTTCTAGCTGACCTTAAAACCTATGGAATTGTACTTATTGCAATTGCACCATTTATTTTATTAATAGGGATTGTTAGATTGTTTACAGTAAAACGTACCATTAAAAAACATTATAAAGTTTAAGATGAAAGCAGTATCTGTTGTTACTATACGTAAAGAATTAAAACATAAATCTAGCGAAGAGTTAGCACAATTGTGCTTACGCTTATCCAGATTTAAAAAAGAAAACAAAGAGCTTTTAACCTATTTATTGTTTGAAGCAGATAGCGAAGCTGGTTATATTGAAACCGTAAAAGCAGAAATTGACGAGCAGTTTGAATTAATAAACACAGACAGTTTTTTTTACATTAAAAAAAGTGTACGTAAAATATTACGAAACACAAAAAAATATATTAGATACTCGCTTAACAAAGAAACTGAGGTTGAACTACTACTCTACTTTTGTAAAAAGTTAAAAGCTATGCGACCATCTATTTCTAGAAACACAACATTAACCAATATTTACCAACGTAATATTGAAGCCATCACAAAAAAAGTATTGGCTTTACATGAGGATTTACAGTATGATTATACTTTGGAATTGGAGGATATGTGATGGTTTTTTGTTACAAGTCAAAGACATTAAAAATTGCATAAATCTTTTTGATTAGTCATTTCTGACCAACGTGCAGAAATTAACTTTGCATAATCCGTATAGAACAATCCATAATTACCAATTGAATAACCTTCATTAACTTCTACAATTAAAAACCTACCATCTTTTGTTAGACCAAAATCCATAGCGTAACCAGCTGGAGCATTCTCATAGGAATTAACAGCTTCTTCAATAATCTTATAATCATATTGACTCCTCCAATCTCCTTTATAAGACTTAACACCAAGTATCTCATTATATCTAACAAAAACTCTCCATTCACTTATAAAATCGACAGGTTCAGATACCCAAATAGGGACATTTTTTTCTCTATCGCCACAACCAATCAAGTCATAAGTACTTTTGACATGTCTACCAGTAAATTTTTTAAGGCTGCCTTTTGGTTTCACAAAAACATTCCACGACTCTGGATTATTAGAAATCTTTTCAATCGTTGATTCACTTATATTTCTTCCATAATATTTAGCTAAACTTCTAGGGTAGTCATTATGCTCTGGCACATCTAAGTTTAGTGCTTTTAATGCTGTCTGTATAAAATCTATACTTCCTAAAAAAATATTACTTTCAGCAATGATTAGGTTATCAAAACTTTCTACCTCTACAATTTCAAATCCCATATTATAAAAAGCTTCAATACCAACATAAAAACTAATATTGCTAAAATCTCCTAATTTAGTCTTCTCTATATATAAAGTCATGGTATAAAATTCTATTTATTAAAATGCTATACGCAAATTGTTATTTTTAAAATTAAAAATCACTTAGGCTCAACAATCAAAAACACAGCAGTACTATCTCCAACGTTAAGTACTTCGTGTTCGCTTAATTGGTCGTTAGACCAATTAACACCAGTTGTAACAGGTACATTTCGTGTGCCTTTACTATCTGTTATTTGAAATGTACTTCCAGCTAAAGTATAACCAAAATGTGGTTTATGGTAATGTTTTTGGTGACCAACGTTTGGCGGAAACGTACATTTTAAAATACGTTGTTGTTTGGTTTCGCTTAATACTTCACACACCTTTTTACCTTCCCAACCTGCTTCTAAAGGATCTGGAAGTGTTTGTGCTGGTTTGCATGAAACCAAAACTAGTATTAAAACAAATACAATGTTTTTCATTTACATTTAAGCTTTAAGAAAATTTTCTATTTGCAATCTATGTCTTAAAATATGTACAATTGCATGTTCTAATATCTGCTCTACATTAAAGGTAACTCCCCATCTTGCTTTTAATTGAAACTGACTTAATTCCTTATTCGTTAAATGACTTATTTTTTGTAGAATTCCTTCAGTATAATCAACCATTTTATCCAACTCATCTATAGCTGTAATTGGATTATTATTAGTCTTTTTATATTCTACCCAAGTACTATCTTCTGTTATTGAATCCAAATAACTAGCATACAAATAACCAGAATGTATACAATGATTTACAACTGTTGCAATTGATTTACAATCTGGATCTTTGGTATTAAAATCTCTGGTTTCAGCAAAATCACTTTCTGATAGATTAGATAAAATCTTTTTTAAAGGCAACATTGCACTTCTGTATTCTACCAATATTGCAACAAGCATTCTATTTTTCATATTTAAAACGTTTATTCTACATTGATTTGATAAGCATCTACTGTGTTTGCAAAAAATGTAGGAATCAATAAAACATTAGTTTTTGGGATAATTGAAATATCTGCAGCATTTATTTTAGCGTCTTTAGTATCTAATATTTTTGTTGCAACTTCTCCTTTTAAATGTTTTGAAGCAAAGTATACTTCTCCAGGCCATGTTGATATAATATAACCTTCAGCAATAGATACAATACCATCTCCTCCATTAATACCACTTGCTAATAGCTTTTCTTTTTTAGTTACTTTATCAATAGCTATAAAATCGCCTTTACTATAAGAGACTGCTAGTATACGATTGTCTTCAACAAAAATACCGTTTGGATTAAAATCTGTAAATGTTTTCCATACAGAAACTTTATCGTTAGTAATTTTATGGATTTTATTATTACGCGTATCTGTTACAAAAACGTTACCATTAGTATCAATATCTAAATCGTTTAAAAACTTAGCACCTTCAATTTTAATATGTTTTTCGATAGTTCCTGTTTCTACATCAATCTTTACAACTTCGTCAATGTCAGCAACATATAATTTTCCGTTATAAATGTTTATTCCTTTTGGTGCATTTAAACCAGTTACCCAGTTTTGGGTTAACACTTTTCCATTTGTATATAAAATAGAAAGGGTACCATCTCCATCTTTAGCATCAGGTGGTACTGCTCCCATATTAGAAACATAAACAACATTTTTTTCTGCATTAAAACGTACTGCTTCGCAAGTAGTTAATAGCGTATCTGTTTTCCACAACTGTTTTAATGTAACCGTTTTTTTAACGTTCTCGCTTATATCTTTAGAATCTATCGTATCTGGTTTTGTGTCTGGTTTTGCATCTTTACAAGATATTATAGTCAATATAAATAACAGGAAAACATATTTTAATAATTTCATAATAACTAATTTAATTCATAATCTTAACCAACAATTCTTTTAACAAATCACCTTGTGGTACTGCATTACTATTAACCCCTTTACTTCTTACATCAAACTCTCGTAAAACAGCTATAATTTGACTTACTTTACGCATAGGATAATTGAGTGATGCTTCAATATATTCGTTTACAAAATAGGGATTGACTTTTAATGCAGATGCTATACTACGCGGATTTTTATCTGACATTCCATGTAAATGCAATAATTGAGAGAAAAAATTAAACAATAAAGAAACCGTAACTACCATTGGATTATCCTTTGGGTTATCTGCAAAATAATGTACAATCTTAAAAGCTTGAGTTGTATTTTTTGCTCCAATTGCTTTACGCAATTCAAAATTATTGTAATCTTTACTTATACCTATATTTTCTTCTATATGCTCTGGAGTAATCTGTGTGTCTTTTGGTAAAACAATTTGAAGTTTTTCAAGCTCATTATTAATTTTACCTAAATCTGTTCCTAAAAACTCGACTAGCATTTGTGATGCTTTTGGAGTGATAGAATATCCTTTTGGTGACAACACACGTCTAATCCAATCTGGTACTTGGTTATCATACATTTTTTTACTCTCGTAAACGCAACCAGTTTTTTTAATGGTTTTATAAACTGCTTTACGTTTATCAACCTTTTTGTATTTATAACACAACACTAAAACTGTTGTAGGTTGTGGGTTTTTAGCATAATTTGCTAATTGATCAATGGTTCTTGCTAAATCTTGTGCTTCTTTTACTATCACAACCTGGCGTTCTGCCATCATTGGATAACGCTTAGCATTACTAACAATATCTTCTATTGTTACATCACGACCATATAAAATCATTTGGTTAAAACCACGTTCTTCTTCGGTTAAAACGGTTTGCTCAATAAAATCTGAAATTTTATCAATATAATAAGCTTCTTCACCCATTAATAGATAAATAGGTTTAAGTTGTTTATTTTTTATGTCAGTTACTAACTGTTTGACTTCGTCCATTGAAAAAAAATCCTCAAATTTGTGTAGTGCAAAAATTAAATTTCCCTACATATTCGTTTCGTTTCAAAAATAGCGAAAATAAAGTATCTATTTTTGATGTTGTACGTAAAAAATTTATCATTTTACAACCCGAAGAATGGGTTAGACAACATTGTGTGCATTATTTAATTGAAGTCAAAAAATATCCGCTCTCACTTATTAATGTTGAAAAGGAATTAAAAGTTAACGATTTAAAAAAACGTTACGACATTGTTATATTTAATCCAGATGGAAGTATACATTTAATTGTAGAATGTAAAGCACCAAAAATTGAAATTAAACAAAATACTTTTGACCAAATTGCACGTTATAATTTAGTCTTAAATGCTACTTATTTAATGGTAACCAACGGAATTAATCATTATTATTGTAATATGGATTTTGAAGCTGAAAAATATGAGTTTTTAAAAGACATTCCAGAATATTCTAAATGAAAATAGCAGTCGTCATACTAAATTGGAACGGAAAAGAATTACTTGAAAAATTCTTACCATCGGTTGTAGCTTATTCTAAAGAAGCCACAATTTATGTTGCAGACAATGCTTCAACAGACCATTCTGTTGCTTTTTTAAAAGCTAATTATCCCGAAATAAAGCTTATCCAAAATACAGAAAACGGTGGATATGCAAAAGGTTATAATGATACTTTACAACATGTTGAAGAAGATGTTTATTGTCTTTTAAATAGTGACATAGAAGTTACTAAACATTGGTTAACGCCAATTATTGAAACATTTAACAAAGAAACTGACACAGCAATCATACAACCAAAAATTTTAGATTACAAAGACAAAACCAAGTTTGAATATGCTGGAGCAGCTGGTGGTTTTATAGATAAATATGGTTATCCATATTGTAGAGGACGTATTTTTAATACTATTGAAACTGATACCAATCAGTATCAAAATACAACTATTTTTTGGGCTTCTGGAGCATGTTTTTTTATAAGAAAAAAAGCATTCAGAACATTAAATGGTTTTGACGAAAGCTTTTTTGCACATATGGAAGAAATTGATTTATGTTGGAGAGCTTTTAATTTAAATTTTACAACCAAGTATATTGGAGAATCCACAGTATATCATGTTGGAGGAGCGACTTTAAATGCTAGCAACCCTAAAAAAACGTATCTAAACTTTAGGAACAGTTTATTTACCCTAACCAAAAATGCTTCTGGAAACTTATTTATATTAATGTTTATAAGGTTAATACTAGATGGTATTGCTGGTATAAAATTTTTATTTAGCCTAAAGACAAGTCATACTTTAGCAATAATAAAAGCACATTTTTCTTTTTATGCACATTTGCCTAAATTATTAAATAAACGAAAATTAATTTCGCAAAAAAGTGGGTATAATAAAACGAATTCGATAGTTTTCAACTATTATCTACTAAAAAAGAAAACAATCTAAGGTTGGTTTAAATTTATTTTTCTAAATTTAATTAGAATTTTAAAAGCCAACGCTTATGCTTAAGACTACTTTAATTACTTTATTATTTGTTTTTTCAATATCAACAACAGCTCAAACAACTTTTGGTTTTGAAAACACTTCTGCAAGTGGAGCAAACCCTAATAATCAATTTGAATTACAAGAAATTATTAATGGTATTACTATGTATTCTGATGCCTATAATGGTGTGTCACCAGTTCTTTTATCTATAAATTCACTAGGTGGATTTGGAGGTAGTTCTGGTAATGTTATTAGAACAAATCCTGCGGATAAAACAGAATTTACTTTTGATCAAGCTGTGGATGTACAATCTATAATTGCTTTAAATGGTGATGACACAGCTAACTTTACATTTACTCCTATTGGTGGAACAAATACCTCTGTAGTTGTCCCAATAACTGGAGGTAGTGGACAAACAGTATCTTTAAATTGGGTTGGAGTTACTTCTTTTTTTGTAACATCAGACCATACAGGAAGCATTAGTTACTTTTTTGATGATGTAAAAGTAACTAGCAGTACATTATCTACTACTGACTTTAGTATTGATGAGGTTTCAATTTTTCCTAACCCTGCAACAACACAATTAAACATAAAAAATGTTACTAATTTAAAGGAAGTTACAATTTATGATGTTTTAGGAAAAACTGTATTGCAAAGTACCTCTTTATCAATAAACGTTGAAGATTTATCAAAAGGAGTTTATATTGTTAAAATAGAAACCGAAAATGAAACTATTACTAAAAAAGTTGTGAAAAAATAAATTTACTTTTTAGCTAAAAATGTTAATGCTGTTTTTCTATATTAGAAGAGCAGCATTACTATTTTAGACACTTTCTTTAGTAAAAATTTTGTTAAACAGCATTTTAACATTTTAATTATTTATACTTTTGATATGTATAAATTTAATTTATCCATTTTTTATTATGAAAAGAATCCTATTATTAAGTGCAAGTGCACTTTTATTATTAAGCTCTTGTGTCTCTAAAAAAGATTTTGCTGCACTAGAGTTAAAACAACAAGAAACACAAGATTTATTAAACAGTGCAACTGTAAAATTAAATTCTTGTTTAGCAGAGGAAGCAGCATCTGCAGCACGTATAAAAGAGTTAAGAGACCGTCTTGCGGATCTTAGAACAGATAACCTTGCTTTAATAGAAAGCACAAAAGACATGACCGTTTTAACTGCTCAAGGTGCAAAAAACGTTGAAAAGTCTTTAGAAAGTTTAAAAGAAAAAGATTTAAAAATATCTAGATTACAAGATGCATTAACTAAAAAAGACAGTGTTACTTTAGCATTAGTGACTAGTTTAAAAAAGGAAGTTGGTTTAAATGACGATGACATAGAAATTAATGTCGAAAAAAGCGTCGTATTTATCTCTTTATCAGACAAATTATTATTCCAAAGCGGAAGCTACTATATTAGCACCAGAGCCAATGAAATTTTAGGAAAAGTAGCAACAGTTATTAATAGCAAACCTAACTTTGAAGCAATGGTAGAAGGTCATACAGACAACGTTCCATACAAAAGTGGAGTATTAATTGACAATTGGGATTTAAGTGTAAAGCGTAGTACAGCCATAGTTAGAGCATTACAAGATTTAGGCGTAAAACCTGAGCAATTAATTGCAGCTGGACGTGGAGATCATTTACCTTTAGTAACTAATGACAGTCCAACAAACAGAGCAATTAACAGAAGAACTAAAATATACATTCTTCCAAAAATTGATCAGTTTTACGAAATGATTGAAACAGAAATGAAAAACTTATCAAACGGTAACTAACCATTGGTTAATCAAATATATTTAAGCTCAATCTTAGGATTGGGCTTTTTTTTTGGCGTTACCTTTATCCTGAATTTAGTTTAGGATAAAGGTAAGGCTTTACGTTACAATTCCTCGTTCGTACCTCACTGCGGGATTTCCACTACAATCCTTAACGCATCAGTCTGCCTAATTTTAGGCAACAAAAAAGTATAAAGTATTTTTATTCAGGACACCAAACAGCCAATTCGTTTCCAGAAGGATCCAAAAACTGAAACCTACTTCCACCAGGAAAAGAAAACGTATCTACGGATATTTTACCATTAGCAGCAATCACTTTCTGTTTAATAACCTCTAAATCTTTATGGTATAAAACCACTAAAACACCATTAACGATAGTGTCTGTTGTTTTTTCAAAACCACCTTCCAAACCACTTTCAGAAAACGCAGTATAATTAGGTCCATAATCTGTAAACGTCCAATTAAAAGCTTTGGTGTAAAAGGTTTTAGTCAACTCTAAATCGTGCGCTTTAAGCTCTATGTAATTAATGTGGTTGTTAGTTGGTTTCATTTTTATAATAAATATAGTTTTACAATTTCACTTATTTTAAAAGACATAACAAGTGGTACACCTATAAGACATGTAAAATAAACTTTACTTAAATATGTCTCGTCATCAGTTAATAATGGGTTTGTCTTAGATATTTTCACAAAAACAAAATTAAATATATTAAAAAACACTAGAAAAACAATTGGAAATATAGAAAGACATAATACCCATTTACTAAAATGTAAGTACAATAATTCTTCAGTTAGAATAACTATTACAAAAAGAAATAAAGCATATATTACACTTATGACATAGACTCTTAAATTAGTTAAATAATCATGAGAAAAGTAAATAGCTACACATGCCAAAAACAGTAAAGAGATCACTATTTCATTTATAAAAATAGTTTTAAAATAAAGACAGACACTTAAAATATAAACTATAAAAAAAGTAATCGAAACTAAATTCAATGTTTTAATATAATCTGTAATTTCTTTATTCTTCACTTAAAAACCAAGGGTTTAACGTTCAAAAAACTCAAATTAAAAAGATTGCTTCGTCATAGTTCCTCGCAATGACACAACACTAATGCCTAAATTAAAAAATCTCTAAATCCCCTTTTCCTTCTCTAACAATTAGTGGTTCATCTTTGGACAGATCAATAACGGTTGAAGCTTGATTATCTCCATAACCACCATCTATAACTAGATCTACTAACTTTCCCCATTTTTCTAAGATTAATTCTGGATCAGTAGTATACTCCAAAACTTCGTCATCATCCCTAATAGAAGTTGATATAATTGGGTTGCCTAAGGCTTTTACAATATCTAAAGCAATGTTATTATTTGGTACACGTATACCAACTTCTTTTTTCTTTTTAAAAGCAGCAGGTAATGTTTTTGAACCTGGTAAAATAAACGTATAAGGTTCAGGAAGTGCACGTTTTAATATTTTAAACGTCGTACTATCTATTTGTTTAACATAATCTGACAGATTACTTAAATCGTGACAAATAAAAGAGAAGTTGGCCTTGTCAAGTTTTACTCCTTTTATTCTGGCAATTTTCTCTAATGCTTTAGTATTAGTAATATCACAGCCTAAACCATAAACAGTATCTGTTGGGTAGATTACTAAACCTCCTTTTTTTAATACATCTACAACCTTTTTAATCGCTTTTGGATTAGGGTTTTCTTCGTATATTTTTATAAAGTCTGCCATGTTAATTTTATTTAATTCTACCCAATAATTTCCAATTTAGCAAAACGTAATAATAATTTCTTTTTACCACCAAATTCAAAATTAATTTCGGCTTTTACATCTGCTCCTTTACCTTCAATTTTAAGTACTTCTCCTCTACCAAACTTTAAATGCTTGACTCTGTTACCAACAACCAATTCTGCTCCAAATAAATTAGCATCCATTGGTGTAGCAATCTCTGACGCTTTTTTAAGTTTTTTAGGTGCACTAATTTCAAAATTAGCTGGTTTTGGTTTCTCTTTCTTTTTAAATTTAGGCTGAATTGGCTTTTTAAACCTAATTTTACTAGGCTCTACATCTCCAAAAATATCTGCAGACAACATTGGATTAATGCGTCTTTCTTCAATTGGTGTTACTATATCTAAAAATTGATCATCAATTTCTTCAATAAAACGACTTGGTTCTGAGTCTACTAATTTTCCCCAACGATAACGCGATAATGCATAAGTTAAATAGGCTTGTTTTTCTGCTCTTGTTAAAGCCACATAAAACAAACGACGCTCTTCTTCAAGCTCGCTTCTTGTGTTCATGCTCATGGCACTGGGAAACAAATCCTCTTCCAAACCAACAACAAACACATGACTAAACTCTAATCCTTTTGATGAGTGAATTGTCATTAGTGCTACGTGATTTGGGTCTCCTTTATCAGCATCTAAGTCTGTTGCTAAAGCGACATCTTCTAAAAACTCTGCTAAATCGTCTTTAGAATCTGCAATCTCTAATTGTCCTTCAACAAAATCTTTAATACCATTTAAAAGTTCTTCAACATTTTCAAGCCTCATAACACCTTCTGGTGTTCCATCTTTATTAAACTCTCTAATTAGACCACTTGTTTTGGTAACATGTTCTGCTAAATCAAAAGCATTTGCTGTCTGATTCATTACTTGATAGCTTTCAATAAGCGTCACAAAATCACGAAGCTTATTTTTTGTTCCGTTATTTATATTAATGTCAATGGTATCAATTTCTTTTAAAAGTCCAAAAATAGTTTTACCAGTAGCATTTGCAGCAACTACTAATCGGTCAATAGTTGTTTGACCAATACCTCTAGCTGGATAATTAATGACACGTTTTAAAGCTTCTTCATCTGAAGAGTTTAGTATTAATCGTAGATATGCTGTAACATCTTTAATCTCTTTACGTTGGTAAAATGATGTACCACCATAAATACGATACGGAATATCACGTTTACGTAACGCATCTTCCATTGCACGAGATTGCGAATTGGTACGATATAAAATTGCAAAATCACTATTTGGTAAATGATCTGTCATTTTTGCTTCCCAAATAGTACTTGCTACAAAACGTCCTTCGTCTCCATCTGTTAAACTACGATGTACGTTTACTTTTGGTCCTTCGTCATTTGCAGTCCAAACCACCTTTTCTAATTTAGTCTGGTTATGCTCTATCACAGAGTTTGCTGCTCCAACAATGTTTTTTGTAGATCGATAATTTTGCTCTAATCTAAACAGTTTAACATTGTCATAATCCTTTTGGAAGTTTAATATATTGTTGATGTTTGCGCCTCTAAAAGCATAGATACTTTGTGCATCATCACCAACTACACATATATTTTGAAAACGGTCTGCTAATGCACGTACAATTAAATATTGACTATGGTTTGTATCCTGATACTCGTCCACCAAAATGTATCTAAACTTGTCTTGATATTGTGCTAAAACTTGTGGGAAACGCGTTAATAACTCATTTGTACGCAGTAATAAATCGTCAAAATCCATTGCTCCTGCTTTAAAGCAACGCTCTACATAAGCTTGGTAGATTTCGCCCATTTTTGGACGTCTAGCCATAGCGTCTGCTTCCACCAAATCTGGATTATTAAAATAAGCTTTTACAGTAATTAAACTGTTTTTATAAGACGAAATTCTGCTATAGACTTGTTTAGTTTTGTATAAGTCTTTATCTAGTCCCATTTCTTTTATGATTGATCCCATAAGTCTTTGAGAATCCTGAGTATCATAAATTGTAAAATTACTTGGAAAACCTAGATGATGTCCTTCAAAACGTAAGATTTTTGCAAATACTGAGTGGAAGGTTCCCATCCACAAGTTTTTTGCTTCACTTGCACCAACTATATCAGCAATTCTGCCTTTCATTTCCTTTGCAGCTTTATTAGTAAAGGTTAATGCTAGTATATTAAATGCATCAATACCTTGATGCATTAAATAGGCAATACGATAGGTTAATACACGTGTTTTACCAGAACCTGCTCCAGCAATGATAATCATTGGTCCTTCTTTTTGTAAGGTTGGTTCTAGTTGTGCTTCGTTTAACTGACTTAAATATTTCTCCAATTTTTGCTTATATTTTTAAAGGATAAAAATAACCATTGTAAAAGTTTAAAGCCTTTCGTTTTATTAATAATTATAAACAATCTTAATAGAAATTTTCTGTTTCAATTTTTTAAATATCTTTACCATGCTATTAATTATAACTAACTATATTCTAAATGAATAAAAGTATCCTGTACTTACTATTCTTTTTGTCTGCTGGTGTTTTTGCCCAATCTAACAAAATTTATCAAAAAACATATACCAAACAAGATGGTATTGAGATAGACAGAATTTATGCTTTATGCTACGATAACGATGGTTTTTTATGGTTAGGCGGAAGTAACTTAGACGATAGATCAATTATTTCTAGCGAAAACAAATTATCCTTACAACGCTTTAATGGAAATAATTTTCATAATATAGATTTACCTTATTTTGAAAATACAATTGAACAAGTCCAACAAATTTATAAAAGAAGTGATGGACAATTTTACATAACTACTAAATTAACCGAAGGTTATGGATTATTGCTTTTTGACCCTTTTACATCTGAATTTGAATTAGTAGATTTTGAAAAAACAGGATTTACATTAGACGGTTTGTCTTTTATATATTCTTACAAAAACGAAGATTATTTACTAATCCAAAAAGGCAGTAACGTATTTTTAAAAAAACTAAATTTAGACCTATCCTCTTCTGACGTTTTTAGTTTTCCTATTACCAAAAACAAAGTTTTAATTGACAGCTCAAGCAGAATCTTATTTTTTGATGATTTTGTACTAATTTCTGACGATAATTTTACAGCTAAAATCTTTAATTGGGCTGGACAATTAATAAAAAATATTGCTCCTTTTAACAACAACAATCCTGCAAAATCTAAAAAAGTAGTTATAGATGAAGTCTTTATACAAGACAATGAACACTATCTATTTTTAAATGATGATATAAATCTATATAGGGTTGATACGCATTTAAAAAGCATAGTACCAGTAAAAAACAGAAGCCTACCTAATAAACATCTTAAGTCATATAATGACAAATTAGGAAATACTCTTATTTTTTCTTCAATTAATAACAACATTGCTTTTAGCAGTTTTAATAATAGTGACTTTAAACAAAATCAACTTTTTAGCTATAAAAATGTTAACGGAATTAAAGTCTTATCTAATAACTTAAATAAATACACATGGTTAGCTACAGGTGGAAAACTTCATTATTATAAATTTCCTAATAGAACTATTAAAAACTATTTACCAAATCTGGAATTTAGAACTATAAAACCTTTAGACTCTGCAAATTATCTAGTTGCTAGTGAGATGGATGGTTGGTTTACATTAAATCCAAATAATGATAGTATTAAAACTTACCCTTTAACCTATAAAAACAAACCGTTTAAATCTATAGGATCAAGAAATATTATTTTTGATGATAGTATTTTATGGTCTCATGGAAGTGGTGGAATAATTAAAGTTAACCCTAAGGACAAAACACTAGATCATTACAAGCATTTTCCGGTAATATGTATGGAAAAAATAAACGATAGCATTATTGTTTATGGCACAAAAAGGTATCGTTTAATGCAGTTTAATACACAAACAAAAGTACATCGTGCCTTAGTAAATACAGACTCACTTTTTATTTTTGACATACAGTTTAATAAGCAAAGTAATATTATTGTTGCTGGAACAGACAAAGGGTTATTAACCTATGATTTACAATCCAAAAAACATAAGCTATATAATAATAAAAAAGACTTAGAAGATACTTATATTTTAATGCTAGATTACCACAAAGATTATGGTTATTTATTAGGTACAAGAAATGGACATATTATTGCTTTTAATACTGAAAATAAAACATTTACCACTATTTACAAAGATGATTTAAAAGCAGGAATTGCCACCATTTTATTTGATAATGATATCTGGTGGATTAATACTTTTAACGGAATTATTGCTTTTAACACCAAGACTAAAACTAAAACCAGATATTCTGAAAAAGATGGTTTTAGCCACTTTGAAGCTAACCGTTATAGTGCTTTAAAAACTAAGGATGGCTTTTTTGTTGGTACTTTAAAAGGGTTAAATTATTTTAAACCTTCTGACTTAAAAGCAGAAAATGATTCTGCTCAATTAACGCTTTTAAAAATAAAACAGTTTGATAATACTAAAAAGACTTTTATAAACACATTTAATCGCAAATTATTTATTGAAAAAACAAATATCGTTTTACCTTCAGAAAACAGACGTTTAGAAATAGATTTTGCACTTAAAAACATTGGAGCTGTAGATAAAGGTTTTAATTATAGATATAGATATAATGATAAAGATTGGGTAGATTTAAAACACCAAAACACTATACAATTTGCAAACTTAGCTGCTGGCTATTATAAATTAGAAATTGAAGCTTTAGACTTTTCTGGTAATAAAATTGCCAATTCTTTATTTTTAGACATTAATAGTACTGAGTTTTTCTATAAAAAATGGTGGTTTTTCTTAATTGTTTCTGTTTCAATTATTGCATTTTTATTATGGCTATTAAAACAAGCTAAAAAAAGAAAGTTATTACAAGAAGAATTTGCACAAGGCTTAATACAATCTCAAGAAAACGAGCGTAAACGTATAGCAAGAGAACTTCATGATAGTATTAGCCAACAACTTACATTAATAAAAAAGAAAGCACAGAAGACAAACCAAAAGGACATAACAAGTCTAACTGACAAAACACTGGAAGAAGTTAGAGCAATCTCTAGAGGATTATATCCACCTTTATTAAAACAATTAGGTTTAACCGAAAGCATTGAGCAACTTATTTTAGACGTAGATGAACAAACAGACTTATTTGTATCTGGAGAAGTTGACAATATCGATAAATACTTTAATGAAAATCAAACTTTAAATTGTTATCGTTTTATACAAGAATGCATTAATAACTGTTTAAAACATGCTAACGCAAAAACACTTTTAGTTAGTGTAATACATGACGTTAACATAATAGAAATTAACATTAAAGATAATGGTAAAGGATTTGACATAATTAATGCAAAAAAACAAAATAGCTTAGGTTTAAAAACTATTTTTGAACGTATTAGAATCTTAAAAGGCGAAATAAACATAGACAGCAAACCCAATAAAGGCACACTAATAACAGCCACAATACCCTTAACTAATGACTAAAAACATCAAAATAGTAGTTGCAGACGATCATCCAATGTTATTAAAAGGGTTGACTGAAGAATTAAAAAATTATTATACAGTTATTGGTACTGCAGAAAATGGAGCAATTGCACTAGAGTTAATTACTAAATTAAATCCAGATATTGCAATTTTAGATATAGAAATGCCTTTATTAACTGGATTTGAAGTCATAAAAAAATGCGACGAAAAAAAACTAAAAACAAAGTTTATAGTTTTAACATCACACAAGGAAAGCAGGTTTATTTATAAAGCTAAAACCTTAAATATTTCTGGATATTTACTTAAAGATGAACCATTTGAAGAAATGCAAAAGTGCATTACTGCTTTATCAAAAAACAAGACCTATTTTAGCTCTACTTTTGATGCTGTTTATGATTCTGAAGTTTCACCTGAATTAAAAAAAATTAAATTATTATCACCTTCAGAAAGAACCATAATAAGATTAATAGCTCAAGGAAGCTCTTCAAATCAAATTGCAGATACGCTTTTAATTTCACCAAGAACGGTTCAAAAACATCGTGCAAACATTTTAAATAAGCTAAATTTATCTTCATCTACAGACGCACTTGTTATATGGACAAAAGAAAACAAAGAGTTAATTCTTACACTTTAAATGTAAATTATTGATCAACAAATATTAAGGTTAGCGTTTTAAAAGTCAGTGCTAAAACAAGCAAGCACAAAAACTACCTGTTAATCAATAGATTAGCATTAAATATCACTACGTATCCCTACGTATTTTTTCACACTACTACGTATATACTACTCTCTTTTTTAGTTATATATTACAACTGCTATTAATCAATTTTTATATCTAGAGAAACTATTATTATTAATTTAATATTGGTTTCTCTTTTTTTTATAAAAGGATTTATAATCAAAATTAGAGATAATCCTTATTTTTGAGAAAAATATATCTTAAATATGGACACAGTATTAAGTTTTCTTTCTTCTATTTCATGGTGGCTTTGGGTAATTATTGGTTTAGTTTTTGTTGCTATACGTGATATTTTTCAAAAAAAACATACCATAAGCCATAACTTTCCAATTGTAGGTCATATACGCTATTGGTTAGAAAGTATTGGTCCAGAAATGAGACAATATTTTGTCTCTAATAACAGAGAGGAGCTACCTTTTAATAGAATTGAACGTGGTTGGATTTATGCATCTGCTAAAAAAGAAAACAACTACGAAGGTTTTGGTACAGACAGAGATATTTATGCACATCAACATATTTTCATTAATAATGCGATGATGCCATATAAAGTAAAAGATAATCATCCACATAAAACTGATAAAACCTTTTTGCCTTGCGCAAAAGTAATGGGAGAATTTAATAACCGTAAGCGTCCTTATCGTCCAGCTTCTGTTATAAATGTTTCTGCAATGAGTTTTGGGTCTCTATCTGCAAAAGCTGTTGAGTCTTTAAACAAAGGTGTAAAAATAGCTGATGCCTATCACAATACTGGAGAAGGTGGTTTATCTCCTTATCATAGCTATGGTGGAGATGTTGTGTTTCATTTTGGAACAGGATATTTTGGTGTACGAGCAGACGATGGTGGTTTCTCAATGGAAAAAATGGTTAAACTGGTAGAAGACAATCCTTTTGTTAGAGCTATTGAAGTCAAACTGTCTCAAGGTGCAAAACCTGGAAAAGGTGGTGTTTTACCTGGAGCAAAAATAACACCAGAGATTGCAAAAATTAGAGGTGTAGAAGTTGGTAAAACTGTATTATCTCCTCCAAATCACAAGGCTTTTTCTAATGTCCCTGAATTGGTTGATTTTATTGAAGCTATTGCAGAAAAAACAGGGCTACCTGTTGGTATTAAAGCTGCAATTGGTAAACTAGAACAATGGGAAGAATTAGCAGATATAATGAAAGCTACAGGAAAAGGACCAGACTTTATAGCTGTTGATGGTGGTGAAGGTGGTACAGGAGCTGCACCTCCAAGTTTTGCAGACCATGTGTCTTTACCTTGGGTTTATGGATTTTCAGACTTATATAAACTGTTTCAAGATAAAGGATTAAGCGAGCGTATTGTGTTTATTGGAAGTGGTAAACTTGGCTTTCCGGCTAAAGCTGCTATGGCTTTTGCAATGGGTGCAGATGTTATTAATGTTGCACGTGAAGCTATGATGAGTATTGGTTGTATCCAAGCACAAATCTGCCATACTAACCGTTGTCCTGCTGGAATTGCAACTCAAAAAAAATGGACTCAAAATGGAATTAATGTACCATTAAAGTCTGAGCGATTAGCACAGTATTTTAAAACTTTTAGAAAAGAATTAGTTGAAATAACTCATGCTGCTGGATATGAACACCCTTGCGAATTCAAAATGAGTGATATTGATGTAAATGTAGATGACCATAACTTAACTAAGGAGTTAGACAGCACTTATGGTTATATAAAAACACCTGTTCCGTTTAATGGAATACAAAGCTTAAAAGAATGCCAACATCTTGGTGGTTTGAAAAAATAAAAAAAGAGGCTTCAATATGAAGCCTCTTTTTTTATTAATTAATAATTAATTTTTTAATGATCCCTTATCACGTGTACAGAAGCTGATAATGTCCTTACCACTCCATTATTATCTATAAAATCACCATTAATATTCATATCAATATACCCTCCAACTGCACCAAAGTTATTAAGTGTAAATTGTAAAGTATCTGGAATATTAAAATCTATATTTATACCAACTTCAAACAAAAAATTTGATGCTCCTGTAGTAATATATGTACCTGGAATTAATGATCCTCCAAGTATAACCATACCAGAAGTAGATGTTTGAGTACTAATACTAAATGAGGTTGTTCCTCCATTAGATCCAGCATTAAAATTAGATAAATAATAATCTACTGGATCATTATCTATTTGTATTGTTACATATTCTGTAACAGTAGAACAAGCAATAATACTTCCTACATTAGAATTACTAAAGTTAAAAGGAATCTCAGTCGTAGTTTGGAACGTATCAAAATCTAAACCTTCTAAAGTAAATGTTGGTAAAGAGGCACATTGTATAACACTTAAAGAAAAACTACCATTTACAACATCTACTGTTGAAAAATCATTCCCATAATTAATAGCTACATAACCATTAGTAACATTTGCATTAGAACAATCTACTAAATTACCTGTAATAACTGTAGCAGTTACAGCTGGCATAACTAGATCTCCATAATTAGTATCTGTAGAAAAAGGTCCAATTGTAGTACTAAATACTTGTACTCCACATTGATCAAATGCTTTTAATGTTAAAGTCTCATTTGCTGGAATTAAACCACATATTTCACCATCTCCATTTGAAGATCCTGTTCTAGGGTAAGTTGCTCCACTTCTCCATAACTCTACTAAAGTATTAGATAATGGGTCACCTAAAGCATCTACTACATTTAAACACAATGTAACTGTTGCAAATTGCGCATCACAATTCCACCAAGAAAAATGAGATACTTCTCCTATATATTTTCCACCTATTAAAGTTGCTTCTCCATCTTCTATCCAATACCCATTTACCTCATCAAAATGCCATAATGGGATTGTTGCTGGTGCAACACCACTTTGTGCTGGATCTAAAGGCATTTCTATTTCTGCCACATGACCATCTGCTATATTTAACTCTTGACCAGAAGATCCTCTAAGTTCTACATTTAACATTCCGTAAGATTCTAATACACGCTCATTACCTGCGTCATTTACTGCCTGTAAACTTCCTGGCATAATAACATTATTATCTGGATCTGAAGGATCTAAATAATACATCATAACATCTACATTACCAGAATAAGCGTTTCCGTTATCGTCTTTAAAACTACCATCAAAAGTAACTTTAGTTCCGTTTGGCAAGTTTACTTCACTACTTGCTCCAGATGCTACAGTTGCTGTTACATTTTCTGTAACTAACATAATACGTATGTTATTAGTGCCTTGTGTTGGTACTACGGTTCTCATACCTTTAAAATAACCTGCTTTTTTTGCTACAATAAAAGCTTGTCTTTCTTTTACATTGGCATTATTAATAATAAACATTCCGTTTGCGTCTGTAGATACTATTTTAGTACCAATAGTAACTACTGCGTTTTCAATTGGCAAATTAGATTGATCTACTATTCTACCCATAAAATCTCTTTGAGTATTGGAGCCTAAATCAATTTGTGTTTCTCCTGGATTATTTCCAGAATCTCCAGAACTGTTATCATCATCAGGATTACATGATAATAATGTACCAAATACTAGCATCAAGCTAAGTATAAGTTTAAAATTAGTTTTTAAAATTTTCATAATTTAATAGTTTTTACTGTTCAACATTAATTGTTTACACTTATATACTATCACTTCTATTTTTGTTACCCTTTTATTAAAAAAATCGTCAGTGATTTTTTTAAAACACCAACGATTTTAATAGTGAAGATTAATAGCATTTCAAATGTAATAGGTTTATTACAGTGTAAAACGCACTATTTTATGAGTAGTAGATTTAAATGGATTAAAAGGAACTTTCATTCCATTAACAGTTTTAAAAAACTTGATAAAATTATTTAAATAAACTTAAAAATGCTTTCTTGTTGGTTTTTGAAATTGGTACACGATAATCGTTTTCTAAAACAACATAACCTTCGTTTTCAAAATGTCTTACCTTTTCTAGATTTATAATATGAGATTTATGGCATTTAAAAAACTTGGAGCTTAATAGTTTTTCAAATTTTCCTAAGTTATAGGAACTGGTAATAATTGATGTATTAGTTAAATGAATTTTTGTATATCCTTCATAACCTTCTAAATGCATTACTTCTTCTTGTGGTATAAATGACATCCCTTTTGAAGTTGGCACTATAATTTTATTATTATTGGATATAGTACTTGTTAAAAGGCTAACCAATTTATGGTTACTGTCTAATTCTTTTTTTGTTTTAAGTATAGTTAATGCTTTATTTACCGCAATTTTTAAATCATTATCATCTATTGGTTTTAACACATAATCTATTGCGTTTTGTTTAAAAGCTTCTATTGCATATTCACTATAAGCAGTTACAAAAATGACCTGAAAATCGACTTCATTTAATTGTGTTAACAACTCAAAACCATTAATTCTAGGCATTTCAATATCTAAAAACACTAAGTCAGGTTGCTTTACCTGAAGTGCTTTTATAGCATCTTCTGGCTTTTGAAATGTATTCTGAATGGTTATATTTGGAAATAGCTTTCCAAGTTTTTGTTCTAATCCTTTTAGATTAGAAATTTCATCATCAATTAATATAGCTGTAATATTACTCATAAACTACAATTGGGTAATTATAAAGGTTGATTTGTTTCCTCTATCATTTAATTCTGGATGTAACTCTTCTTCATTATAAATAATTTTCCACAATCCAGACTTGTTTAAATATTTTAATCTGTCTTCTAAAACATTAGACGACTTTACTTTTTTATTGTTTCTTTTTTGGGTGTTGACAAACCCAACACCATCATCAATAATTTCTACTTTTATACTTTTATCAGAAATAGTATTAATGTTTACTGTTACTTTTCCATTTTCCATTTTATTAAAAACACCATGATTTATAGCGTTTTCCACAATAGGTTGTAACAACATAGTTGGCAATTTTACTGTGTTTAAATTTATGCTTTTATCTACATTAAAACTATACTCAAACTTATCTTTAAAACGTAATTTTTCAATATCTAAATAGTTTTTAATAAGTTTAATCTCTTCGGTTAAACTTATTGCTGTTTCTTTAGACAATTCAAAGAATTGACGTATCAATTTTGAGAACTTAACTAAATACGTTTCTGATGCTTCAATTTCGTTATTATTAATATAATACTGTATTGCTGCTAATGAGTTAAATACAAAATGAGGATTCATTTGAGATCTTAATGCTGTTAACTGTAATTCTGAAAGGCGCTTATCTTCAATTATTTTCTGATTTTTTTGTTGTTGCGATCTTTTTACAAAAAATCTAGAGATTAAAACAATTAAAAATACTGTTAATAAAAAAGCAGAAAATCTTACCCATCGATTTTGCCACCACAAAGGTTTAATGGAAAAACCTAAGGTTTTTTTGATATTATTAGATTTAACATGAAAGGTGTAATTACCTGGTTGTAAATCGTTAAAATTAAAGCTGTTAATTTTAGAGCTTATCCATTCTTTTTGAATAGGTTCTAATTTATAATCATAAGAAAAATTAGAATGATTCTCTGAAAAATCAATATTAGAAACTGTAAAATTTACATTGTTATTTTCTTGATATTTAAAAGCTGAGATTGTAGCTGTAATGTCTTCTTTATTATACTTAGCATTTTCTATATAGATATCTAATAATTGAGGTTTGCTAATTTGGTTTTTGGGTAAAATTGCAACACCATTATTTGTTCCAACAATTAGATTTGTATCATCTACATATAATGTATTAATATGATTTGTTGGTAATCCATCACTTATAGTAAACCGTTTTTCAAACTGAAATACATCATTGTCTTTTTTAAATTTTATAACACCAGAATTAGTTGCTAACCATAAAGTATTGTTTTCTACAAAAGCTTCTTCAACAATTAAATACTCTGTTAAATGCAAAGGTTTTATTGTTTTTAAATCTGTAATATAAGATCCAAAACCATCTGTATTTATTAATAAATGTGTGTCATCAATTTTAGTTAAGTTTAAAATTGATTTCTTAAAATCGTTAGTTTTAAAATTTACTGGTAATAAAGTATCTTTTTTTATCTCTTTTAAGCCATTTGTTGTTGCTATTAAAAGCCTATTTTTAAAATTAATAATATCATTACATCCTCTCTGTGTGTATTCTTTCTCAATAACAAAATGATCTGGACTTAATCTATTTATTCCAAAGGAAAAATTACCGTAAAATTTGTTGTTAAAATAGACTACTTTACGTGCTACCTCATTCATGGCAATATCTTGCTGATAAAAAACAGTAAGTTTTATTGTTTCTATTTTTTTATTAACCTCTTTTAATAAAGTGTTTTTTAGTGAATAAAAATTCGTGTTTAAAGGTTTTATTTCACTAGCTCCAAAAACATAATCGTTATTATTAATAAAATTCTCAAATGATTTTTCTTTAGTGTTATATTTATAAAACCCTTTTTTATAAACTCCTACTATTAAATTACCATCAATTACATTAAAACTCTGGATTTTCTCATTTTGAAGTTTATATTTAATTTCTTTTTTTACATAAGGTAATTTATACACACCATTATTAAACGTTGCTAACCAAATGGTATTTAGTTTGTCTATAAACCCAAAATGTGCTTGTATATTTTCAGGAAAAAAGAAAGGATCTACTATTTCTAAATTTTTATCCAAGTGTGCAACAAAACTACTTCCTGAAATTTGTAAAACATTATTAACAAGATTAATTCTTGGATATGTTGTTAAACTATTACCAAGATTTTCTTTTAAATCAAATTGTTTGAGTTGCTGTGTATTTAAATTTAAAATAGAATAATTTTTATTACTAGTCCAAAAAAATAAGCTATCATTAATTTGACCTCTTGCTCCTGTTACACCATAAATATTTTTAGTTAAAATACTTCGTTCTTTTTTTAAATCTTTGGTGTATAGATATAATTTTTCATCTTTTTTAGTAAATACAAGATAGCCAACTTTTTTATGCCTTATTTTTACCCAATCTTCACCTAATACTTCTACAACTCTATTGAGTTCTCCAACCCATTTATTATCTTTTAAAGAAAATGTTTTTTTTGTGCCTGTAGGAAAAATTGAATCACCTATTTGAGAAGAATAAATAGGATTAATAATTTGATCTTTATTGTTATTTGGAAAAGATAAAACAGTATCGTTTTCTATATAACCTAAACTTGCAGATTTAGACAAATACCAAATTTTTCCGTCTGGAGTTGGAAAAGCATCCCAAACATCATTATTTGGTAAGCCATTTTTTGTAGTAAATGTTTTTAACTGATTGCCATTATATCTAGACAGTCCTTTGTCTGTTAAAAACCAAACAAACCCTTTAGCATCTTGTGTAATAGTGTATATATGGTTACTTGGCAGACCATCTTTTGTTGAATAGTTGGTGTATTGTTGTGCAAATGAAATAGCAACTGAAAAGTATATAAGTGAAACCAAAAAACACTGTTTTGCTATTTTTTCTGACTTTTTAAAAAAAATAGTAAAGACAGAAAAAAAACTCCATATCAAAAGGGATAAAATTATGATATGGAGTTTTATATGTTTCAATTGTGTTTTGTTAAATTTTCATTACAAAAGTAATGGTTTTAGAAGTTTATTAAAACTCATCTACTAAACCGTTACAATTATTATCTATACCATCTTGAATTTCTGAAGCTCCAGGAAAGATTGAAGCATCACCATCATCACAATCTGTTCTATTTATAGAACTTCCAGCAAAGTTAACTGTTGTTCCTGCATCATTAGAATCACCAAAACCATCTCCATCAACATCTTGATAATAATACACTACATCTACATAACCATTACAATTGTTATCTATACCATCTGTTGTGTTTTCAGTAGCATAAGGATGGACATTAATATCAGAATCATTACAATCTAAACTATTAAATACATAACCAGCCGGAATAGTCATTTGACTTTCATCATTACAAGGTGCTGGACAACTAGCAACTAAAGGGTTATTAACATCTCCATAACCATCACCATCAACATCTGCATAAAATGTATAGTCTTTACTAGACGCTGCATCACAATCTTCGTCTACGTTATTATCTGGAATCTCTGTTGCTCCAGGATTTATAGAGGCATCATTATCGTCACAATCTGTGTTATCTTGAACTACTCCATTAGTAGTGTTATTTGGATCTCCATAACCATCTCCATCATTATCTGCATATAAAGTAGGACATGCAACATCACCATTACAATCTGGATCATCACAATCTGTTAGTCCATCACCATCGTTATCTACTCCATCATCACAAATCTCTACACAATTTTCATCTACTTGACCATCGCAATTATTATCAATTCCGTCTCCACAAACATCTATTGCTCCTGGATATGTAGCAGCATCTGCATCATCACAATCACCAGAAACTAAAACATAACCTGCTGGTTGCGTACAAGCATTTTGTGTTACTGCTGGATTACCAAAACCATCTGCATCTGCATCCTGATACCATGCTTGTTCTGTGCATGATACGTCATCATCATTACCACATGCTACTATAAATATTAGTAAAAAAAGTGAACTTAATTTTAAAATTGGTTTCATGCTATTATTTTTTGTTATCGTTATAAAATTTTAAAGCTTCAGAAAATTTAAACCCAAAAAAAGCATCTTTACCTTCGTAATGGATAACTTTTACTCCATCAAATGCATCATTTAAAAAAATGATTTTATAAAAATCTTTTTCGGCTAGTTTTCTTCCATTTATTAAATAGTATTTTACTATTTCTCTTTTTTTGTCTTCAGTTAATTGACTTTTTGTTTCTGTTTTTATTGTATCATTTGAGCTATCTACCTTGCTTTCATCTTTACAATTAAAAACAAGTAGACCAATACAAACAACTAAATATTTAAGTCCATTTTTCATAATCAATTATTTATAATACTTCATCTATTATTACACAAAATTCTACTTCTACACTACCATAAACAACATCCAGTCTTACCTCATCTCCTATAGCTGTTCCAGCACGTTGACAAGTTACGGTTACTGTTTGTTCTGTACCATTATCAATAGTAATTAAACCTGTTCCAGTATCGTTTAAAGCAATGACATTAGTTGTAAAAAACAATGTAGTAGTACCTGTATATGAAGCAATCTCTATTCCAGGTGCTCCATAAGGACCATTGCTTGCGTTTGGAAAATACTGTGTATTTAGTTCTGACTCTGCAATTAATGTTTGATCGTTATTGTTATTATCTAAATATGAAAACCCTTGATAATTACATTGGGTTTCATTGGTTGCATCATTATTAGTATCGTCATCATTATTACAAGATAGTATTGTAAAAAAGACTAAAATTAATAAACTTAGTTTTTTTATTGTAACCATTATTTTTAATTTAATGTTTCTATAATCGCACAAACTTGACCTTCTATAGTGTGTTGGACATTAGTACTTGAAGTAAACGTACCAGAAAACACATAACGTATTGTACCACCAACTACTGCATCATTTACTATACAAGAAAATGTTATATCTGTTGCTATTGGACTTGATAAGACATTATTTATAAATAAATGACTAGCTTCTGAAGATGCAATATCTGAGTCAAACATTGAGGTTTGATTTAAATCTGTTGCAGAACTTTGAAAAAGAAAATTATTTTCAAGTTCATGAACAATTACACTATCTTCTGTACCAGTATTGGATTGTGTATATACAGTTGCAGAACTATTTGTACCACCTTGAGGTAAATACACTTCGGCATTTGTATCTAAGGTGTAAAATAAACCATGATTTGTACAGGTTTCAACAGTGTTATCATCATCATTATTACAAGATGTAAATAAGACTAATACAACTATTAAGTATTTAAATGCTTTCATGTTAATCTAATATTACACCAAAAGTTCCTTCGTAATGTCCAGTGATTATTTCTCCATTTTGATTCATCATTGTATAATCTACATCTATAGTGCTTGCTGCAGGATTATTGGCATCTAGATTAATAGCATTTATTGTAATACTTGAACCTTGTGTTCCAGGTGTATTAACAATACCAACGTTTTCATTTCCTGTTCCAAATTCTATAGAGTTATTAAAATAGCTAGGTGTTAAAGCGTCTATTTGTCCATTTTCTATAATTACAGTGTCATTTATACTTGATACTACATAAGTATTTCCTGCTGATGGTCCTGTATTAGCCAAACTAGGATTATCTGATACCTCAATATTTAAAAACACCCAATTGGTAGTATTTAAAGAGAATAAGAAATCTCCTGAAGATCCATTAACATTAGCGTCGTTATCAAACATACGTCCATTAGAGAAGAAAAAACTATAGTTATCTGGAAAACCATCTGATGGACTATCATCGTCCTCATCTATTTCAAAATAAGCATTAGCTGTTTCGTAAAACACACTATTATGTGTAAAACCATCTGTTGGTGTTACAGGATCTGTTTGTGCATCGTCGTTATTATCACAACTAAAAGCTGTTATTATTAATAAAACTAAAAGTGTTTTTATTGTTTTCATTTTATAATGTTTTTTTTTATAAACAAACGTTAGGGTCATTATCATCTATATCTACATTGTTTAAAACTCCAAAACCATAAGATATTGTTTGAGAACCACAACCATCTCCATCTGCATCTATATAACCTAATGAAAGCACATCTACTATTACACAAAATTCAACTTCAAGATTGTTAGCATTATCAACTACATCAAATCTAAATTCATCTCCAACAACTGCTCCTGTGGTACCTGTTACACCTCTTTGACAAGTTATTGTAACATTATTATAGGCATTACCATTAATTACAACAGTACCAGATCCTATAGCGTTTTCATCAACTACAGTAGTTGTGAAATTGAAATCTCCAGGATTATTAGAATCATAAATTTCAATTTCTGGCCCATTAGAACCTCCTGTTAAGTAATTTGACGTTAAGTCAGATTCTGGTATTAAAGTAACTGTTCCATTAATGTCAGCTGTTAAACCTTGATAATTACAAACGTTTTCATTTGGTGCATTGCCATCATCGTTATCACAATTAAATAATGTTAAAGTGACTAATAAGATTAATGTTTGTTTAAAAATTGTTTTCATTGTTAATAGGGATTATAAGTTTAGTTATTAATTAGTTTTTTAGTTTGCCTTTTCTTAAACAAAAAATCGATAACACAACTTATAATCTTGTATTATCGATTTTTCAAAGAAAGATTAATAGCAAATCAAAAATAACACAGACTATCAATAAAAAATCTTACTATTAAACAACTTTATGTTTTCATTCAATTAAAAACCCTTTTCATTCAATTATCGGTTTTCTTGTACAATAATTTAAAAGACATTATGTTTGTTATATAAACTAAACTACAATGGAACAACAGCTTTTAAACTTATTAATGTACACTATCCCTTCACTAGTAACAGGTTCTGTTGCTTTTCTCTTTTTTAGAGAGCATATGCAAAACGAAGAGGAGCGTCGTAAATTTAACATCGTTAAATCATTAAGCAAAGAGTCTTTACCAATGCGACTACAAGCTTATGAACGATTAGCTTTGTTTTTAGAACGTATTTCTCCAAACAAACTTTTATTACGTGTTGCTCCTATAGGAACTAATAAGCAAGACTATGAAGATTTATTAATTAGAAGTATTGAACAAGAATTTGAACATAATTTATCTCAGCAAATATACTTGAGTGATGATTGTTGGACAATAATTACGGCTTCTAAAAGTGCTACAATCCAATTAATTAGAAAAGTAGGAGTGAGTGATAAAATAGATTCTTCAGATAAATTAAGAGAAGCAATTTTAAACGAAATGCTTGACAAATCTGCACCAAGTAATGCAGGATTACATTATATTAAAAAAGAAGTTGGAGAAATCTGGTAACTAACTTCTTATAATTTAAAAAAAGCCCTATCGTTTGATAGGGCTTTTTTTAGTTTCGTTTTTGGCTTTAAAATAAGTTTTTAAAGGCTTAAATTAAATCCAAACTTAAAGTTACGACCTAAGGTTGAAAATCTATACAGTTCTTGATAATCTTCATCTAATAGATTGTTAACACTTGCAAATAAGGTCATTTTATTATTTAATACTTTATGGCTTAATGATAAATTAACCAGACTGTAGCTATCTAAAATACGGTTAGCAGTAAAGGTGTCGTTATAAAAAGGAGATACTCTATCACTATTAAATTGGTAACTAACATTTGCTTGAGTCCCTTTACAAAATTGATATCCTAAATTTGCATTTACCTTTTGCTTTGGTACTCTAAAAATGATATTATCCTGTCTTTCTGTAAAGGTATAGTTTGCATTAAAGTTTAAACTTTCAAGAGGTTTATAGTTTAGCTCTACTTCTACTCCTTGGACTTTAAAATCTTCATTTGTATTTTGGTATTCTCCTGCATAAGTTATAAAATCTGTGGTTACATAGTCTATATAATTATCTTGATTTCTGTTAAAGTAAACTGCACTTAATTGCAAGTTTTCGTTTAAATAAAAATCTAAACCAGCTTCAATAGTTGTATCCTCTTGTGCTTCTAAATTAGAATTTCCAAAACCTGGTACAAATAATTGATATAAACTAGGCGTTACATATGCAGTACTATAAGATGCTAATAGTTTTAATGACGCGTTGTCTTTTAATTTAAAAACATATGACGGATTTATATTATACACCACATTACTTCCATATTCGCTATGGTTATTAAGTCTTAGACCTATATTAGCATTAAAACCAAAGTCGGTAATATAAGTAGCACTGACATAAGGATCTACAATTTGGTCGTTTGCTGTATCGTCTATAATAGAAGTAAATGCATCCTTATTATTCATCTCATTTTTAACCATATTAACACCAAAAACAGTAAATAATTTATCGCTAAATTTATACTTATTAAAAGCATCAACACTTAATGTTTTAGCATCAAAAGTTGCAGAAAAAGCAGATTCAAATTCACGATCTATAGTCGTTAAAGCTGCATTAACAGTAACACTACCTTTATTGTATTTATATTTAGGAGATACTGACACTCTATACTGTTCGTTTTTAGAGACATTATTTTCATCTACAAAAAAGAAACCACCATCATATTCTGTATTATACTTATCATGATTAAATAAAGTATTAATTGTAAAAGCATCAGAAAAATCATAGCCTAATTTTACTGTTGTATTAATTTTAGAAAACTTATCACTTCCATTAGCAGTTGCTCCTTCTGTTGCTTTAACTGCTGACAAACCATCTGTAGACCTATTACTAAAGTTAACTAAGTAATTAAAATGGTTTACACGACCATTAACTCCAATAGAATTTGTAAAATCTTCAATTGCAAAATTAGAATCATTTGCACTTTTATTAGTTCCTAAAAAAGAAGAAAACTGCGCATTTACAGTTCCATTTTTAGCTTTTTTAAGTGTAATATTAATCACAGCAGTACTTGCTCTATTACCATATAACGCACTAGAAGCACCTTTTAAAATCTCTATCTCTTCAATTTGATTTAAAGACAATAGTTGTAAATCAAAATTGTTTTCAATTTGTGATGCATCATTTACAGCAACACCATCAATTAAAACTAAAACCTGTCTGTTTTGACCACCTCTAACACTTGTTGACAATGGTTGTCCTGCTTGACTATTGCTACCAATAATAGTAATCCCAGATTTAGTGTTAATAATTTGAGCAAGCGTTTTATCTGCATTTTGCTGTAACTCTTTTGCAGAAATTTTAACAACTGTTTTACCAGAATTTTCACGTTTTAACTCAAATCTTGAGTCTGTAATGGTAACTTCATCTAAGATAGTTACTTCATTTTTTTTGTCTTGCTCTTGCGCAAAAACAAAACTACTAGCTACAATACATAGTGTAGTTAGAACATTTTTTTTGTTCATTTTAATACTAATTTACTCGAGAATCGTATGGACATATCATACGCAAACTTTTATCCCGAAAGTTTAACTTATTTGTTTGAATTTGGCAGGTCTCCTGACTTGCGTCTTGCTATTGGTCTTCCCATCTAAAACAGACAGTGACATGAAGTTTAATAACAAGCTTGATAGCTTACAGTTGCGGGAACAGTTCTGGATTTAAACCAGATTCCCTTTTAATCCATTCAAACTGTTTGAATGAAACCTAAATTCGACGCGAAAATACTATTTAAAATGAAGTTGGTCTTATTTTTTCTTATTCATTTTATAAATAAGATAAATAAAGCCTAACAAAAAATGAGCAATAATAACTCCAGCTACTATATATATTGTTAAATTTGAACCGTCTCTCATGACTTAAATTTTATATAAATTTACAGGAATTTATTCCGTTAAAGTGTTACTAATGTTACAAAACAAAGCTTTTTTATTACTCTTAGCTCCATTTTTATTTTTACTAAATTGTAAAGAGGATAAAGGCATAAGCGTACAATTGCCTCCTTTAGATAATATCGACAATTCTATAGCTTACGCTGAAGGTTTTAATATAAAAAATTATAAAAATTATAAGATTTTAAAGATTAATAACCCTTGGCCAAATGCTGAAAAGGCATATAAATATGTTTTAATTTCAAAAGAAAATGCTGCAAAGACTTCTTTTATGAAAGATGAATATGATGGTATTATTATAACACCAGTTAAAAAAGTAGTAGTTACATCTACAACACATATTCCTGCTCTGGAACTTTTAAATGAAGACGAATCATTAATAGGTTTTCCAGGAGCAGATTATATATCTTCTAAAAAAACAAGACAGCATATAGATAACGGAAACGTAAGAGAATTAGGAAAAAACGAAGGTATTAATACAGAAGTACTACTAGAATTAAATCCAGATGTAGTAATTGGATTTGGTGTTGATGGTACTAGCAAATCATTAAAAACTATTGAAAAATCAGGTATACCTGTAATTTATAATGGAGATTGGGTAGAAAAAACACCTTTAGCTAAAGCTGAATGGATTAAGTTTTTTGGTGTATTATATAACAAACAAAAAGAAGCCGATTCTATTTTTAAAACTATTGAAACTAATTATAAAGCAGCACAAAAACTAGCTCAAACCGTTAATAAACGTCCAACAGTAATTAGTGGAGCTATGCATAAAGATGTCTGGTATTTACCAAACGGAACAAGTACAGAAGCTCAATTTTTAAAAGATGCCAATGTTAATTATTTGTATGCAGATACAAAAGGTAAAGGTAGTTTATCCTTAAGTTTTGAGTCTGTTTTTGAAAAAGCTAAAACAGCAGACTTGTGGTTAAGCCCATCATATTACACGACAAAAGAGGCTTTAAAAAAAGCTAATCAACACTACACACAATTTGATGCTTTTAAAAATAATAAAATCTTTACCTTTTCTAATACAACAGGAAAAACAGGAGGTGTTTTGTATTATGAGTTAGGTTTAGCAAGACCTGATTTAGTATTAAAAGACATCATTAAAATTTGTCATCCAGAATTATTAAAAGACTACCAACCATTCTTTTTTAAAACTTTAATGTGATTAAAAACAAATCCTATACCATTTCCTTTTTAGTATTAGCTGTATTGCTAGTGGTATTGTTTATTGTAAATATTAGTTTAGGATCTGTGTCAATAACTTTTGATACCATTTTTGGTAGCTTTTTTTCAACTACTGATAGTTTGTCTAATCACGAATATATCATCCAAAATTATCGCTTACCAAAAGCTATTACAGCTGTTTTAGTAGGTTCAGGTTTAGGTATTTCTGGTTTATTAATGCAAACCTTGTTTAGAAACCCTTTAGCTGGTCCTTTTGTTTTAGGGATTACTTCTGGAGCAAGTCTTGGTGTGGCTTTAGTTATTTTAGGAAGCAGCGTTTTTGGAGGGTTTTTAGCAACTTTTTTAATATCTAAATGGAGCTTAGTCATTGCTGCAAGTTTAGGTAGTTTTTTAGTCTTATTACTAGTCCTAATTGTGTCGTCAAAAGTTAGAGACACTATGGCAATTTTAATAATTGGATTAATGTTTGGTAGTATTACTGCTGCAATAGTAAGTGTACTCTCCTACTTTAGTAGCGCAGAGCAATTACAACAATACATTTTTTGGGGATTTGGTAGTTTAGGAGATTTGGATTGGACAGAAGTCCAAATTTTTACAATTATTTATGTTATTGGAATCCTATTTAGCATCCTGTCAATAAAAGGTTTAAACACCCTTTTGTTAGGCCAGAATTATGCCAAAAGTTTAGGGTTAAACATAAAACAAAGTCGATTATTAATTATTATAGCAACTAGTCTTTTAGCAGGTACTATTACAGCTTTTGCAGGACCAATTGCCTTTATAGGTTTAGCTATACCACATTTAGCACGTCAGGTATTTAATACCTCAAACCATAAAATATTATTACCAGCTGTCTTTTTATTTGGTGCTATAATTATGCTAATTTGCGACAGCATCGCACAATTACCAAATACAGATTATATGCTACCAATAAATGCAATTACCTCTTTATTTGGTGCTCCAATTGTGGTTTGGTTATTAGTTAGACAACGTAAAATGGTTTTTTAAAAAAGAAAAGATAATAAACATTAAATTGAAAATAAAATATTAAATAAACTTGGAATTCCGACACAGTCGGAAGCGTCAAAATTCAGAAATAACGAGAGAAGGAATGTAGATGCAAAGCACAGCTTTAAACACAAAATTCCGAAAGCGAGTGATGCTTTAGCAATTTCCTGATTTTGACATGATTTTTTGGTTCGTTTTGTATCAAGACAAAATGAACAAATAAAAAAGCTAAAATTATTGACTAACAAAAGCCAAAATATAATCCTAAAAACCGAAAACCTATCAATAGGTTATCAGTCTAAAAAAGCACAAACTATTGTTGCTTCTAATATTAATCTTGCTTTAAAAAAAGGAGAGTTAATTGGCTTAGTAGGTGGAAATGGCATTGGTAAATCTACACTACTTAAAACACTAACTAAAGTTCAAAACCCATTACAAGGTCAAGTGTTTTTAAATAAAAAAGACTTAAAAAATTACACAAATCTAGAATTAGCAAAAACACAAAGTTTAGTATTAACAGAGCCTATTGCATCTAAAAACTTAACCGTTTTTGAGCTTGTAGCTTTAGGAAGACAGCCTTACACCAATTGGGTTGGTAACTTATCAGAAGATGATTTATCAATTATAAACAAGGCTATACTACAAACTAATATTGAAGATTTAAAACATAAAAAATGTTTTCAGCTTAGTGATGGACAACTTCAAAAAGTAATGATAGCACGTGCTTTAGCACAAGATACCGATTTGATTATTCTGGATGAGCCAACCACACACTTAGACATGTATCATAAAGCATACATCTTAAAATTGCTTCAAAAACTAACTAAAGAGACTGGTAAAACTATCTTATTTTCGTCTCACGAAATAGATTTAGCTATCCAACTTTGCGATAGTATGATTGTGATGTCTAAGGATGGAATTGTAAACAATTCTCCTTGCAAATTAATAAAACAAGGTGCTTTTAATAATTTGTTTCCTAAAGATATGATTGTTTTTGATGAGACGACTGGGAGCTTTAGGGTTACGAAATAAAATATTAAATTTCTAAGCCCTCAACAAAAAATTCTTTTGGTAAATAGTGTTCACTAAATTTTTGCTGAAAATGATTGAACCACATTATCTTATATGATTGATTAGAAGCTATACGTTTAGGTTTACCATCTTGAAAAAACATATCTTTTTTGTCTTCGTTTTTTATTCCTGATAGAATAAAATCTGGCGTTTGAAAAGAAGTATTGACTTTCTCATAACCAGAATCATAAGATTTTCTGTGTTCTAATTTTTTCGTCTTAAATTGTACTTTTTTACCAAACAAATATTCTGTAACAAGCTTATATTTAGAAACTTCTGGTATAAGTTGTTTCTCTAGGTCAATCTTTTTCTTATCCTCATCTGGATTTCTATAATAATTTAACTTCAAATATGATTCTAATAAAGAATGATAAACCTCTTTTTCAATAAATACACTCTTGTTTGCGTCAAAATAAACACAAATATATTTTATTAAATCAGCTACTTGTGCATTTTCAATTTCAGAACTAAATACTTTTTTTTTATCTTCCTTTTCAAAAACAACTTCCTTTACCAGCATTAGTGGTGGTACTTGAGCTGAAAATTCTTTTATTTTTTTTGGAGGAGAACTTAATAATGGATGTGATTTTATTGTAACAATATCACCTACTTTAAATACAGTCATAAAAGTTTATTTATTTTTATTAAAGGTAAGAAAAATAGTATATTTACTTGAAAGTAAGGAAGTTCTTTAGTTAAAAGGAATAAAACATTTGTTGAACTACTGTATTGATTTTTAATCAATCACTTAATCCGACCTTTTTGTAAGAAAAGGGATAATAAATATGGTGATTAAGAAAATTGTATTTCTGTTAACTTTGTTACACTTAATATAAGAAATTATTTTCGGAAGTAACGTTACTACCTCAATAATTCTTATAAAGTCCATTAGATGCACCAACATCTGGTTTACATCTAAGGTCTCTAAGACTAAGTTGATTATTAATTTAATGAGTGCTATCATATAGTTATTTATTATTTGACGTAAAATTGCAACGTGAGTCGAGAACTCGGCTAATGGTTCAATCCTTAATTAAGGTGTAAGTTCTATTCTGTTATAATTACGTGCGAGAACTTCTTTTACTTTTATTTTTAAATATGAAAGCACAAAAAGATTGGTTCAAAGACAGAGGTTATCCACATTTTACTAATAAGACACCTAAGTCTATTAGAAAAAATATTGAGCGCTATATAAGCAATCCAAAAAAAGTAGCCCATCACTCCTTTTCTCCTTTAATTTTTAAAGAAATTAAACAAAGGCGTTATAAATCATCTGATTTTAATGGTCTAAAAAAAAGGTCTCACAAAAAAATCAAAAATGGTAAGGCTGTTTCAAATACTAAAATTAGAGAAATACTATATGCTACACACTTAGACGCTCATATCTATTCTTATTATACACAACAAATCATAACACCTAAATACGAAAGTTACATAAAGCAAAACTCTTTGTTATCCGATTCTATAACTGCTTACAGACAAATTGAAACTGATGATAAATTGAAGTTTAAAAACAATGTGCATTTTGCAAAAGATGTATTTGATGAAATTAAACGAAGAGAAAATTGCGTCGCGCTTGTTTTGGATATAGAAAATTTCTTTCCAAGTTTAAATCACAGAAGGTTAAAACTAGCTTGGGCAAAAACATTAGGTAACAAATCACTACCAAAAGATCACTTTAATCTCTTTAAAGCTATAACTAGATTTTCTTATGTGAAATTAAAAGATTTAAAAACTAAGAATAATCATTTTGATGAAAAGGAATTAGCTAAACTAAAAAAAGAAGGTAAACACAAGTTTTTTAATAGTATTAAAGACTTAATAGATTCTGACATAATAATTCATAAAAACCAAAAACATGATGAGGATAAGAAACTAATGGGAATACCTCAAGGCTTACCTATTAGTGCTTTATTAGCCAATATTTACATGCTTGCTTTTGACAAATCTGTTATAAAAGAATTGGCTTTAAAACACAATGTGTTTTATAGACGATATTCCGATGATATAGTAATAATTTGCGATAAAAATCAAATTCAATTTGTTAGTGATTTTGTTAAAACCGAAATGACAAAAAACAAATTAACAGTTTCGTTAGAAAAAACAGAAAAAACACTCTTTAAGATAAACAAAGGTCGTTTACAATCTTACAAAATTAAAAACGATGGTAATTTAAAAGAAAACTTACCTTTAAACTATTTAGGCTTTGAATTTTATGGCTATCAAACATTGATTAAATCTAAAAACTTGGCTAAGTTTTATAGAGAAATGAAAGAAACTATAAAGCGTAAACACAAAAGAGTTGAAACAATTAAAGAAAAACACCTTTTGGATGAAGCTCCTATTTTTAAAAGAAAAATATATAGGCTATTTAGCTATAAGGGAGAAAAGTCAAGAATGCTTCCTGCAAAAAAAACAAACTACGTTAATGGGAAAGCAAGAACAGAATATTTTGACAGAAAATTTAGAGGCAACTATCTAAGATATGCTTACAGAGCTTCTGACGATTTAGAAGCTCCAGAAATTAAAAGACAACTTCGTAGACATTGGAAAATACTACAAAAAACAATGAAAAAGTATGATTTTTCAAATGTTAAGAAAGACTCTTAACTAATAAATTATAAACATATATAATTTATTACTTTTACATTATTATAATTACTCATTATGAACGACAACATCATATTAATAATCTCCATTCTAATTGCTGCAATAATTGGTGCTTATTTAGGCATGCTATTTACTAAGTTGAAAAATAAAGGTGAGCAAAGTACTTTAGAAGAGCGTCAAAACCAAATGAGCTTATCAATAGACTCTTTAAAAAGAAATTTAGCTAAAACAGAAACTGACCGAGAAGACATTAGACGCGAAAAGGAATTTTTAAACGCTGAATTAGCAAGAAAAAACACCGAGTTTGAAAACCTGCAGCAATTAAACCTTAAACGTGATGAAGAGTTAGAGTTACGTCAAGAGCAACTTAGAAAAGACTTCGAGATTTTAGCAACTAAAATTTTAGATGAAAAATCAGAAAAATTCACCCTTCAGAATAAAGAAAACATCAAAAATATATTAAATCCACTTCAAGAAAAAATTCAAATTTTCGAGAAAAAAGTGGACGATACCCAAAAGGAAAGCATCAGTATGCATAGTGCTTTAAAAGAGCAACTGTTAGGTTTAAAAGATTTAAACCAACAAATGACAAAAGAAGCAACCAACCTGACTAGAGCCTTAAAAGGCGATAGTAAAATGCAAGGAAATTGGGGAGAATTAGTATTAGAGCGTGTCCTAGAAAAATCTGGTTTAGAAAAAGATCGCGAGTATTTTGTACAACAAAATTTTACACGAGAAGATGGTACAAGAGTATTACCAGATATAGTATTACACTTACCAGACAATAAAAAAATGGTTATAGACAGTAAAGTGTCTTTAACAGATTACGAGCGTTATGTAAATGCAGAAGATGATGATCGTGACACCTATTTAAAAGCACATATAAATTCTATAAGAAAACACGTCGACCAACTATCAGATAAAAAATACGAAGATTTATATGATATAGAAAGCCCAGATTTTGTGTTGCTTTTTATACCAATAGAACCTGCTTTTGCTGTAGCTATAAACGCAGATAACTCTATTTACAACAAAGCTTTTGAAAAAAACATAGTTATAGTAACACCTTCTACCCTTTTAGCAACCTTAAGAACGGTTGACAGTATGTGGAATAATGAAAAGCAACAACAAAACGCTATAGAAATTGCACGTCAAGCTGGAGCATTATACGATAAATTTGAAGGTTTAGTAACAGATTTAACAGGTGTCGGAAAAAAAATTGATGCAGCAAAATCCGACTACTCTTCTGCTATGAATAAATTAGTAGAAGGACGAGGGAATTTAATTACAAGTGTCGAGAAAATTAAAAAATTAGGAGCTAAAGCAAAAAAATCGTTACCAGAAGCCATTATAAAACGTGCGGAATCTGAAGATTAAAATATAATAAAACCATGATAAAATTTCTAGTAAAATCTTTAATTACAATACTGCTTATAGTTGCTGCATACTTTTGCTTTATCTATTTTGTAACCTATAGTGAAGGTGTTAGAGCTGGAGAATTAGTAAAGTTTAGTAATAAAGGTGTTATTTTTAAAACTTGGGAAGGAGAGATAAGTCAAGGTGTATCAGAAGCTCAGATTTTTAAATTTTCTGTAGAAGATGGAGAAGGTCAAGTTATTAAAGACTTAAACAGACTACAAGGACGATTTGTAAAATTAACTTACTTTGAGCGTTATGCAACATTTTTCTGGTTAGGAGACACAAAATATTTTATCACAAAAGTGGAAGAAGATAAAGAACGAAAATCTAATTATTAATTATGATAGCTTTTAAAAAAGTAGATGATTCACGCGTAAGTATATCTCAACTTATGCAACCTTCACATTCTAACTTTGGTGGAAAAATTCATGGTGGATACATTTTAAATTTAATGGACCAAATCGCGTTTGCTTGTGCTTCTAAACACTCTAAAACCTATTGCGTAACTGCAAGTGTAGATACTGTAGATTTTTTAAGTCCTATTGAAATAGGAGAGCTTGTTACCATGAAAGCATCTGTAAATTTTGTAGGTAACACATCAATGGTAGTTGGTATACGTGTAGAAGCAGAAAACATACAAACAGGAGATATCAAACATTGCAACTCTTCTTACTTTACTATGGTTGCTAAAGATGAAAATGGTAATTCTATAAAAGTTCCAGGCTTAATTTTAAATGACAAAAATGAAGTTAAACGCTTTTTAAAAGCGTTGAAACGTATGGAAACAAAAAAACAACGACAGCTCGAGTTTGACAGCGAAGATTTTTCTCATATAGACTACTTACCTATTTTACAAGACTATAAAGTAAAGATAGATTTACCGGATAATTATTGATTTTTGCTACTTGTCTTGAAGTAAATTCCAAAAAAAATCGTAATTTAGTTTCCAAGGAAATTAAATTTGCTATGAAAAAGAAATTTTTACTTCTCCTTAGTATATTAGTTATAGGCCCTATACTAGTCTATAAATATATTAATCAAGGTCACAGAATTATTAGTGAAGAAACTGCTTCATATACTATTAATGCTAAAAAACTTCTTGAAGATTTTATAAAAGATGTGTCTTCAACGCAAGAAAAATATCTTAACAAAACCATAGAAGTTTCAGGAACTATTACTGCAAAAGATGCACATTCAGTCACACTTGATAACATTATATTTTGTAGCCTTTCCAATCCAACTAAAGTCGCTTTAAATACACCAATAACTATTAAAGGTCGTTGTATAGGGTTTGACGATTTATTAGAAGAAGTTAAACTAGACCAATGCACCATAAAAAACTAAAACTAACCATGAAAACCCTAATAACACTTATTTTTTGTATACCATTTATAGGTTTGTCTCAAGATGATCTTTTAAACGAAATTGATACAGAAACAGAAAACAGTTATGCAACAGCTGCTTTTAAAGGTTTAAAAATTGTAAATTTTGAATCTACAAAATTAGTTGCAAAACAAGAATTTACATTTGTTGTTGCACATAGATTTGGAAGTCTTGAAAATGGATTAGACACTTTTTTTGGATTGGATGACGCAGTCACAAGATTAAATTTTATTTATGGATTAAGTGATGCTATTAATATTAGTCTTTCAAGAAGTAGTTTTCAAAAAATATACGAAAGCGCTATAAAATATAGGCTAACTTAGCAAAAAAAAGGAACTACTCCTTTTACTATAGTTGGCTACAATTCAATATTAATTAATACTGCTTTGGATAAAGCAAACTATCCAAAACTAGAGTTTAAAGATAGATTAGGATTTACAACCCAGTTATTAATTTCAAGAAAAATAAACTCAAAACTATCATTAGAATTGGCTCCAACTTACTTTCATGATAATTTTGTATTAGATAATAATCAAGATAATTCGCAATTTGCTTTAGGAATGGGAACGCGCTATAAATTAGGTAAACGTTGGAGTTTAAACGCAGATTATGGTTGGCATTTAAATCGTTCAAGCACTTCTCCATTTAAAAATCCATTATCTATTGGATTAGATTTAGAAACTGGTGGACATGTGTTTCAGATGCATTTTACCAATGCTCAAGCCATGAATACTAATGGTTTTTTAGGACAAGCTACTGGAGATTGGTCAAATGGAGACATCTATTTTGGATTTAATTTAAGTAGAAATTTTTAAAAAAATATCATGAAAAAATCAATATACATTTTAAGTTTTTTAGCAATAACATTATTTAGCTGTTCAAATAATAGTGAAGATGATTTAATTGACCCAATTGTCATAGATGAAGGTGAAAAAGTAACTTACATTACAGACATTAAACCAATTTTTGAAAACAATTGTATTTTTTGCCATAATGATCCACCAGTAAATGGTGCTCCAATTAGTTTAACGACTTTTCAAGAAGTATCTAGTCAAGCAAATTCAATTATTAATAGAATTTCTTTACAAGCTGGAGAACCTGGAATAATGCCTTTTGGAGGTCCACGTTTACCACAAACATCAATAGATCTTGTACAACAATGGATTGACGATGGTCTTTTGGAACAATAATGGCAAGCTAATTGTTAAGTAACTAATAAACACAGTACTTATGAAAAAAATAACTATAATAGCTTTAACGTTTTTTATAAGCGTTTTTACGTTTGCGCAAGATAAATATTTAACAAAAACTGGACGTGTAACTTTTGAAGCTTCCGTACCTTCTTTTGAAGAAGTAAAAGCTAAAAACGAATCTACTACTGTAATTTTAAATTCAGAAAATGGCGAATTTGCTGCTCTTGTTTTTGTTAAAGCATTTAGATTTAAAAATGCTTTAATGGAAGAGCATTTTAATGAAAATTATGCCGAATCCGACACTTATCCAAAAGCTAATTTTAAAGGAAAAATTAACGACTTTAACTTTGAAGCTTTAAATGAAAACAAACAAGAAATGTTATATTCTGGCACAATAGAGTTTCATGGAAAAACTAAAACTTTAGACAACTTAGCAATTACTGCTTTTAAAGATGAAGATGGTAACGTTGTGCTTTCTGGAATATTTAAAGTAAGTGTTGATGATTTTGATATTGAAATCCCAAAAATAGTAAGTAGTAAACTATCAAAAACAGTAAATATTTTATTTGATTTTATTCTTAAAAAAAAATAAATTATAATTCCACTAATAAAAAAAGCCTTCACAATTTGTGAAGGCTTTTATATTTTTAGAAAGGTATTTATTAAATCTTCACAAATCGCTTTGTAATAGAATTACCGTCCTTTACAGAAGATATTTTCATTAAATATACTCCATTACTCCATTCAGAAATTGAAAGACTAGTCGTTAACTGACTAATAGTCTTAGATAAAATTCTTTTACCTAGAACATTATACACTTCAATAGTCACACCACCTTCAATTTGAGAAGGCATATCAATATTTAAAGTTGTAGATGCTGGATTAGGATAAATATTTACAGTTGTTAATGTATCTTCAAACGTAGTAACACTTAAAGATCCTTCTGGCACAACAGTAATCACTCCAAACATACTTGTTGGGTGTGGATCACATTGGTAAATATTTGTTCCTAAACTTGTAAAAGTGTGTGAGAAAGACCCACCCATTGACATAAAAGAACTTGTGTAGCTGTCAGAAGACGTTCCACCAGTTCTGTTTACATTGTGTGTACCTGATGCATACCAATTCCAAGTTACTGTATCACCTATTTCTATAGTACGATCTGCATTATTATTTGCACCTGTCGCATTAGAGTTAGAGCCAAAGCTCCAATCAATAGTGATTGTTTCTACTTGTGCAGTCATATTAAAAGTTGCAAAAGCAAATAAAATAAATAGTAATTTTTTCATCATAAGTTTTCTTTTTTTATTAAAAATACAAAAAAATATTAATATCTGTGATAATTATTTATTTCTTAACTTATTAAAAAATCAACTTTACTTACTTAAATACATTTTTCTCCTTGCGTATAAGTCGTAAAAAGCATCGTCTTTTAGGCTGTCAATAAATAGGATACTTTCTCCAGTACTCTTCATTTCTGGTCCTAATTGTTTATTAACATTATGAAACTTATTAAAAGAAAAAACTGGTTGTTTAATTGCAAACCCTTCTAATTTAGGGTTAAAATTAAAGTCCGTTACCTTTTTCTCTCCTAACATAACTTTAGTCGCATAATTAACATAAGGTTCTCCATACGCTTTTGCTATAAATGGTACTGTTCTAGAGGCTCTTGGATTAGCTTCAATAATATAAACCGTATCATCTTTAATAGCAAATTGTATATTAATTAAACCAACAGTGTCTAATGCTAAAGCTATTTTTTTAGTATGATCTTTAATTTGTTGCATTACAAATTCACCTAAATTAAAAGGTGGTAATGTTGCATTACTATCTCCAGAATGTATTCCACAAGGTTCAATATGTTCCATTATACCTATGATGTATACATTTTCTCCATCACAAATAGCATCTGCTTCTGCTTCTATTGCTCCATCTAAATAATGGTCTAATAACAATTGATTTCCTGGCATGCGACTTAATAAATCTACAACATGCTCTTCAAGTTCTTGTTTATTTATAACAATTTTCATCCCTTGTCCACCTAGTACATAAGATGGCCTAACTAAGATTGGAAAATCTAATACATCTGCGATTGCTGCAGCTTCATCTGCAGTTGTTGCAATATCAAATTCTGGATAAGGAATATTATTTTCTTTAAGTAAATTAGAAAACAAACCTCTGTCTTCTGCTAAATCTAAAGATTTAAAACTAGATCCTAATATTTTAATTCCATAACGTTCAAGCTTTTCTGCCAATTTTAAAGCGGTTTGTCCACCTAATTGTACAATAACACCTTCTGGTTTTTCATGCTTAATAATATCGTAAATATGCTCCCAGAAAACTGGCTCGAAATATAATTTATCTGCTGTATCAAAATCTGTTGAAACCGTTTCTGGATTACAATTAATCATAATAGTTTCATAACCACACTCTGCAGCAGCTAGGACACCATGTACACAACAATAATCAAACTCAATCCCTTGCCCAATTCTATTTGGACCAGAACCTAAAACTATTACTTTTTTCTTATCGGTAACTACACTTTCGTTATCTGCGTAACGTTTTCCATCTGCTGTTTCTACTTCATTTTCAAAAGTAGAATAGTAATAAGGTGTTTTTGCTTCAAACTCTGCTGCACAAGTATCTACCAATTTGTAAACACGATTTATGTTAAGCTCTTCACGTTTGTTATATACTTGACTTTCTAAACAACCCAACATGTGTGCTATTTGACGGTCTCCATACCCTTTTTGCTTAGCTTCAAGCAATAAATCTCTTTCAATAGTATCTATTGTAAAGGTTGAAATTTCAATTTGTAATTGATGCAGTTCTTCGTATTGACGTAAAAACCACATATCAATTTTAGTAATTTCATGAATACGACTTAATGGAATTCCCATTTGAATAGCATCATAAATAACAAAAACTCTGTCCCAACTTGCATGTGTTAGCTTATCAATAATCTGATCGTAATTTTTGTATCCTTTACCATCTGCTCCTAACCCATTACGTTTAATCTCTAAAGATTGTGTAGCTTTATGTAATGCTTCTTGAAAAGAACGTCCAATTCCCATTACCTCTCCAACAGATTTCATTTGTAATCCTAATGTACGATCGCTTCCTTCAAATTTATCAAAATTCCAACGTGGTATTTTTACAATTACGTAATCTAAAGTAGGCTCAAATAAAGCAGATGTCGATTTAGTAATTTGGTTTTGTAACTCGTCAAGATGATATCCAATTGCTAATTTTGCAGCAACTTTTGCAATAGGGTAACCTGTTGCTTTACTTGCTAATGCAGACGATCTAGATACACGAGGATTAATCTCGATAGCAATAATATCTTCTTTTTCATCTGGACTAACCGCAAATTGCACATTACAACCACCTGCAAAATCTCCAATATTACGCATCATATGGATTGCCATATCACGCATTTTCTGGTATGTTTTATCACTTAACGTCATTGCTGGAGCAACTGTTATCGAGTCTCCAGTGTGGATTCCGATTGGATCCATGTTTTCAATAGAACAAATGATAACTACATTATCATTTGCGTCTCTTAATAACTCTAATTCATATTCTTTCCAACCAATTAATGCTTTATCAATCATAACCTCGTGTATTGGTGAAATCTCCAAACCACGTGTTAATAACTCATCAAAATCTTCTTCTCTATAAACAAAAGATGCACCTGCACCACCCAAAGTAAATGACGCTCTAATAATTAATGGAAAACCAAATTCTTGAGCAATTTCTTTTCCTTTTAAGTAAGAAGTAGCTGTTGCTTGAGGTGCCATAGGCACTCCAATTTTAAGCATTAGTTCTCTAAATTGCTCTCTATCTTCTGTTATATTAATTGCATCAATATTAACTCCAATAATATCTACTCCAAAGTCTTTCCAAATCCCTTTTTCATCAGCTTCAATACATAAATTTAGTGCAGTTTGCCCTCCCATTGTTGGCAAAACAGCATCAATTTGAGGATGCTCTTTTAGTATTTTTAAGATAGACTTTGTATTTAATGGCAACAAATAAACATGATCTGCCATACTTGGGTCAGTCATGATTGTTGCTGGATTTGAATTGATTAAAACGGTTTCAATTCCATCTTCTCTTAAAGATCTTAAGGCTTGAGTACCTGAGTAATCAAACTCACAGGCTTGTCCAATAACAATAGGACCAGAACCAATAATTAGGATAGATTTTAGCTTAGGGTTTTTTGGCATTTTCTTAAAATTTTATTGCGTTGTCAAAAATAGTTAATCACAGGATACAAAAAAAGGCGTTACACCTAAGTAACGCCTTTAAATATTAACAATTGTTAATCATTATTTTTTATGTCTAGTTTCAGTTGAAACAGAAATTTTCTTTCTTCCTTTAGCACGACGACGTGCTAAGACTTTTCTACCATTAGCAGAAGCCATTCTTTCTCTAAAACCATGTTTATTTCTTCTCTTTCTTTTTGATGGTTGAAACGTTCTTTTTGGCATGTCTTATGTTTTTAAAATCTGTATAGTAAATAGTTTTTTGGCTTTTATCATATCTAAAACCGAGCGCAAATATACAAACCCTTTTTTATTTGACAAACCTAATTTAAAAAATATTTTTAAAGATTTTTTTAGTTTCTTTGTACTCCAAACAAAAAAACGTTTAAAAACGTTACAAATCAAGTATTACAAGACTTTTAAACTAATAAAAATGTACAATAAAGTAATTAAATTAATTTTAGCAATCGGTATTTTTGGATACGCCATATGGCAATTTATTGATGGAGAGATAGGAAATGGGATTATGTTTATCTTTTTATCATTAATATTTTTGTTTTTATATTTTAAAAATGAGTTTATTTTATTAGCCTTTTTGCGCTTAAGAAAACAAGATTTTCCTGGTGCAAAAAAATGGTTAGATAAAATTAAAAACCCAGAAACTGCTTTAGTTAGAAAACAGCAAGGATATTATAACTTTCTTAACGGAATAATGGTGTCTCAAGAAAACATGACAGAAGCGGAACGTTACTTTAAAAAAGCTGAAAAATTAGGTTTATCTATGGATCATGATATGGCAATGGTGAAACTTAATTTAGCTGGTGTTGCTTTATCAAAAAGGAGAAAACAAGAAGCTACTGTATTATTAGCCGAAGCCCAAAAACTGGATAAACAAGGTATGTTAGCTGAACAGATTAAAATGATGAAAGATAATATGAAACGCGCACAAGCACCTAAACAACATTATGGTCAAGGTGGTTCTGTACGTGCTCAAAAAAGACGTGGTAGATAGTAATATTATTTTACCTTTTTAAGGTAAAATGCCCTTTATATACTAGTCCATTTGCTCTAGTAACTTCAAACCAGTAATCACTTGTTGGCATATTGTTTCCATTATAGGTTCCGTCCCAACCTGTATCAAAACTTCCAAACTGAGTGATAAATTTACCATACCTATCAAAAATCACGACTTTAAGTTCTGGTTCAGTACTAGCGAATTCTATCTGCCAAAACTCATTTGTATCGTCTCCATTTGGTGTAAAAAAGTGAGGGTAGTTTAACAGAAAAACTTCTTCTGTTACAGTTCCGCAACCATTTAAATCTGTTATATAAACAGTGTACATTCCTGGTTGTAAATTTGTAAATGTATTTGAACTTTGAAAATTAATATTGTCAATCGAGTATTGATAATCTCCAATTCCAGAAACTAATACAGTAATACTATTGTTAGACAATGTCCAATCTGTAATAGTTACGTCCTCTACTGTTGCAATTTCTGAGCTTATAACTACAAATTGTTTTGTGTTTTCACAGCTAAACCCATTATAATTATTAGTAACTGTAACTAAGTAATCTCCAGGTTGATCCACTGTAATCGATTGTGTAGTTGCTCCTGTTGACCATAAATAATCATCAAAACCAGAATCTGCTGTTAATGTTACTGTACTTCCTATACAAATAAAAGTTACCTCTTCAGGGCTTAATATTGGTGTCTGTCCTACAAAAATCTGAAACGATGTTGTTGCATAACAAACTACCAAACTATTGTGTGTTACTCTTGCATATATAGTCTGAGGATTAGATATATTAGAATATGAATCTGGTAAAGGGTTATCACCTGTATTTGCTTCTGATTGACTAAGGTGATAGCTGACATTGTAATTGTTTGGGTTTTGATTTCCTAAAATTTGCAAATTTTGATCTGTTAGTAAAAAGACATCAGCTTCTATTAAATCGTCTCTACAAACTGACATATTATCTGGTACATTTGCTCTTGCTAGTGGTAATAAATTTTCAAGGTTAACTGTAATATTTTCAATACTTCCGCAAGCATCTTCTACTCTAATATCATAAGTCCCATTTGCTAAATCTAAAAACGTATTATTATCTCCATTATCTAAATTAAAAGGAGAAGTAATGCTAAAATTATAGGGCTGAACACCAATAACATCTACAATAATGTCTAAACTATCTGATCCACCACTACAATCTAGATTATAAACTCCAGAAATTACTAAATCTGAAAACACAGAAAAATTTGCAAAAACATCTAAGCAGAATGCATCTGGATCTTCCGTGTTTGTAGATTGAAACATTTTTATAAGTCTAAAATCTCCTGTTAAGAAAATATTAAATAACGTTTCTGAATTTTCTAAGTTAATAGCAGTAGTTTCATTTGGTAATTCTCCTTCAACATATTCTGCACCAGTATTTGGATGTCCCCAGGAATTAGTGTCTGGAAAATACATTTGAAACCAATAGGTTTGATTAATAATAGTTTCATCAAAATCGTTAATTGTAATATCAAAAGAACCACAATTTCTTGATATTGAATACACATTAGGGTTGCTAGAATAACTAAATACATTAACATCTGTTGTATATTGAAAACCACACAAATCCGTAGACTCAAATACATAATCTCCAATTGGTAAATCATTAATATAAAAAACTCCAGAGTTATTAATATTAGTACTAACATTAAATGGTAGTGCTTCTGTAAATGTTTGTGGTGCTGAAGTTATAATTACAGAATCTAAATTATCATGATTACTAGACAAAGTCACAGAGCCTGTAGCATCTTCGCAATTTGGCAATGCTAAAATATTTAGTTCTTGAAACTCAAATTCTGGAATAATAGCTTCTAAAATGTATTCAATTCCGCAATCGTCAATAACAGACAACATATAATCTCCAACTGGTAAATTTCCTTCATATAGAAGAATTCCATTGTTAATAAATGAATTTAAATTAAATGGTAAGGTTTCGTTATAACTTAAAGGAGCATCTATTATAGACGCAGACACTATTTCTCTATCTGTAATGGTAACACCAATAAAACCAGATGTTGCAGTACATCCACTATTACTAGTATTAACAATTGGTTCTACAATTGGGTCTTCGACAATTATTGAGAATGTTCCCATCCTTCCACAAGCATCAACCACATTAACAGTATACAAACCAATAGGTACTGGAGTATCTATACCAAAAGTTATTGATGAATCTGTATATGGTCCTGGATAATTTGCATTGTAATCTAATGGATTAAATCCAGCAGGTGATGTTGTAAAATCTACAAAATAAGGTGGTAAATAATTTTCAACTAATAAATCTAAAAGTTCTCCACAATTAGCATCTCTTGTATTTAATAAGACTTTTGGATTTGGGTCTATGGTATGATTGACTTCAAATAAATTATTACAAGAATCTGTAATAGCCATGTTTACAATAAAAACTTGATCTCCAAAAAGCGTTATTAATTGACTAACATCAAATTCTTCTGAAGAACCAGAGGTTATATTTTGAGTAAAGATTATATCTGGCGAACCATCTGGTGGAATGATTGTGTAAGTAATGAGTAGAGGGTAAATTATAGGCGAATTTGGAAATGCACTTATAGTGTTTGTAATCTCTGCTTGATCACAAGCAGTATAAACTACTGGTAAAGCTGCATTAGAAATACTAATATTATTAGTCTCTAACAGCATAGTGTAACTTTTTGAAACTGCATTACCACAATTATCAAAAACTCTAATTACATAAGTTCCAGCTGGAAGATTTGGAAAAACATTTGAAGATTGCGTACCTACTGTTTGTGAACCAGAAATAATCTCGTATAAAACAGGAATACCAGATTGCACATTAACAGATATGGTTCCGTCAGAATCACAATCTGTAATTGTAGTATGCGTTACCTCAAAATCTAATTGAGTGATTAGATTATTAATAGTCACATCCTGTTGCTGAAAATTTTCTTCTCCATTTAAAATTTGTAAAGCAACAACTCTATAATCTCCAGCTGGAAGACTATTAAAAAAATTATCAGAAGTTTGAGCTATTGGGTTTACATCATCAGGCAACAAAAACAAAGTATAAGTTATAGTTGATCCAGCTGTAGTATTGGAGACAGATATTTGTATTGCTCCATTACCAGAACAAGTCTCGTCTGTAGCTGTAACATTTAAATTAAAATCTGATAGTTGAGCATAACTTAATGCGTTACTAAATAAAAAGACAAAAGCTATTAAATACTTTATGCTATTTATTTTTAAACACATTTTTATGTTTGCTATTATTTTAATCTTAAATCTATTTAGTCTTTTAATATACGACTAAATAGTATAAATGGATGTTAACTAAAAACTAAGGTTTTTAAATTAGTTTTGGTAATGACCTTCTCTAGGAATATCTATAAAGTATTGTTTTCTAGATTTATTATTTAAATGTGCTTCTCTTAACCAAGGGTTGTGCAGTTTTAAAATTTTGTAATTAATACCAAAACCTTTAGCAAAACGTGCAAAATCCGTTACAGCAGTATCTACAGCTACTTGATAAGTTGGTACTGCATTATATAAGTCTTTATCCCTAAAGTTAAACCCATATTTGTCTGGATTGGATAAAATTTCTTTTAAAGCTACAATTCTAAATACATATCGTCCGGTTTCTTGACCTAATAATAAATCATAATAACTTGTTACATCTTGTGCTTTTAAACGTTTAGATATTCCATAATTACCAGCATTATATGCAGCTGCTGCAGAAGTCCATGACCCTAAACTAGCTTTTGATTTTTTTAAATAATCACAAGCGACTTCTGTTGCTTTTACTAAATTATAGCGTTCGTCAACATTAGCGTTAACTTCTAATCCATGCTCACGTCCAGTTGCTTTCATTATTTGCCAAAAACCACTTGCTCCAGCTGGAGATCGTGCATCTGTTAAACCACTTTCTATAACTGCTAAGTATTTAAAATCGTCTGGTATACCATTTTTTGCAAGTATTGGTTCAATAATCGGAAAGTACTTTCTAGCACGTTTAAACATTAAAAGTCCGTTTGACTGCCAGTACGTATTTACCAACAACTCTTTATCCATACGCTCATAAATATCTGGATTTGAAAGCGGAACAGCTTCTCCTGCAAACTCCAAATAGCTTGGCATTTGTATAGCGTAAACATTATAATCGTTTATGATTTGTTTTTCAAAATTCTCGTCTGTTGGCGCATTTTGAAACGCATTTATAAATAACATTCCTAGGAATGCTAAGCCAACAATAGCTAAACTTTTTTGTACTATCTTCATCTTCTTAACTTTTGGTCTAATTTAAAAATTTTTATCTAAAACACTTCTCTTTTAAGCAATTAGTTTTGGTAAATTCTCGTTAAACCATTTAAATTTATTAATTATCATAATATGTGTTCCTCCTTTTACTGTAACGCAATTTTTAAGGTTTGAGTATGGAAAAACCATATCATTATCTCCATGAATGTGAATGATGTTATCTATTGGTTGATCTTGTTCCCAACAAACAACTTGCTCAATTGCCCAATCTAAATAATTTTTATCGTTAACAGATAAATATTTTTTATATAACTCTATACGTTTTGTAACCGTATTTCCAAATGCATATTTTGCTAACAAATCTATATTACCAAGCAATTGAGTTGGAATTATTTTATAAGCTTTGGTCACTTTTAAAAGCTTCATTCTTTTAGGTAGCTCGTGCTTAGTTTTTACACTAGATACTATAATAAGTTGTCTAATTTTAATATGTTTACTCATCTCCTGAACCAGAATACCTCCAAAAGACACACCTAATAATACAGGGTTTTCATGTTTAATATCTTGACACATTCTAATTGCATAACTAGATAAGGTTTCTTTCTTTTTTGGTAACTTCCATTTTAACCAATGAATTTCAAATTGATCTTCTGGTAATTTAATGTATTCGAAAATTATTGGGCTTGCTGCCATTCCTGGTATTAAATAGATAGGTATTACTTGCTGACTCATAAGCTTTTAACACTAAATAAGTGCTTTACAATTAGATTTTTTGTACATTTGCACTGTAAAGCTATAAAATAGTTTGGTACTATTTTTGAAACTCCCTTAATAATTAATAAAACTTTATACCATGATTGATGCAGCTGAGTTAGTTGACAATGAATTTTTACGTCAATTTGAACTGAAAATTGATGATCATTTCGCTAAAATTGAATACTCATTACAGGAACGCAAGATTTTCTTAACAAAACTAATTGTTCCTGAAGAATTAGATAACGAAGAGTTTAAATCTAAGTTTTTAAAAACAGTTTTTGAAAATATTGAAGAACGTAATTTAAGCGTTGTTCCAACTAGTCCAGAAATTGCAAAATTTATTAGACGTAACAGACAATACAAAAAGTTATTACCTGTGGGTGTAAGAATTTAATTTCTAGTGATATTAAAACATAAAAAAACCGAAGCTAAGCTTCGGTTTTTTTTATGTTAATTAATATTTTACTGTTAAGTAAAGTCAAATCTAACTAAACCATCATCATCAATTTTAGTTAACTTTACATTATGCAAAGTGTTTACCAATTCTGGGTTCCAAGGTGATTTAACTTTTACATAATTTTCTGTAAAACCATGAATATACCCTTCTTTGTTTTCGCTTTCAAAAAGTACATTTCTGCTTGTAGTTATTTGACTTTCGTAAAAAGCGCGACGCTTTTTAACGCTTAGTCCTCGTAACATTTTACTTCGCTTTGCTCTTATATTTTTAGGCACAACACCTTCCATAGTTGCTGCTGTAGTATTTTCTCTTTCAGAATACGTAAACACATGCAAATATGAAATATCTAATGTGTTTAAAAAATTAAACGTTTCTAAAAACAGCTCATCTGTTTCTCCTGGAAATCCAACAATAACATCTACACCAATACAAGCATGTGGCATAACTTGTTTGATTTTATTAACACGATCTACGTACAATTCTTTCATATATCGACGACGCATTAACTTTAAAATATCGTTGCTTCCACTTTGAAGCGGAATATGAAAATGTGGCACAAAAGTTCTGCTTTTAGAGACAAAGTCTATAGTTTCGTTTTTAAGCAAATTTGGCTCGATTGAAGAGATACGTAAACGCTCTATACCTTTTACAGTATCTAAAGCTTCAACTAACTCAAAAAAGGTGTGCTCATGTTTTTTATTTCCAAATTCGCCTTTACCATAATCACCAATATTTACTCCAGTTAGTACAATTTCTTTAATTCCTTTTTCTGAAATTTCTTTGGCATTATTTAAAACATTCTGTAACTCGTCACTACGTGAAATCCCTCTAGCTAAAGGAATAGTGCAATAAGTACATTTATAATCGCAACCATCTTGTACTTTTAAAAAAGCACGTGTACGGTCTCCAAAAGAATAACTTCCAACATAAAAATCTGCATCTTCGATTTCGCAAGAGTGTACTTCTCCTAAATCATTTTTTGATAAATCATTTATGTAATCTGTTATTTTAAATTTCTCGGTAGCTCCTAAAACCAAATCTACACCATTAACATCTGCTAATTCTTGTGGTTTTAACTGTGCATAACAACCCACAGCAACAATAAATGCTTCAGGATTACCTTTTTGGGCTTGCTTTACAATGGTTTTAAAACGTTTGTCTGCATTTTCTGTTACAGAACATGTATTTATTACATAAATGTCTGCTGGATCTTTAAAATCCACACGCTCAAAACCTTCGTCCTTAAATGATCGAGAAATTGTTGAAGTCTCGGAAAAATTAAGTTTACAACCTAAAGTGTAAAAGCCAACTTTCTTTTTATTATTCAATTTAAAATAGTCTTTAATCCTAAGTAAGATTGCTTATATTTACCTAGTAAAATTATAAATTTG